>CAZEWV010000005.1:0-25392 GCA_964516025.1 uncultured Eubacteriales bacterium | reverse complement strand
CAAAAAATCGAAAAAGTGGTTTCAGGACTTCTAGACTTTTCCCGCCGTGATGATTACCATTTTAAATCTTTCAATCTGCATGCATCAATAAACAACGCTCTATCTTTGGTAGAATATAATTTTGAGAATTATGGCATTGATGTCAGAAAGAAATTTGATGAGAGAATAAAACGTTGTATGGGAGACAGCCAGCATATCGAACAAGTCATTATCAATCTTGTTTTGAATGCAGTTGATGCGATGCCTCGAGGGGGGCTGCTCAAAATTTCGACATCATTGAAGAACTCTGTGGCTGTTGTTGAAATTGAAGACACGGGAGAGGGTATTTCTCCTGAGAATATTGATAAAATTTTTGATCCTTTTTTTACGACTAAAGAAACCGGAAAAGGAACGGGATTAGGGCTTTCTGTCAGTTTTAACATTATTAAAGAACATGGAGGAGTTATTTCGGTGGAGAGTAAACTCAACAAGGGGACAATATTTTCCATCTCTATTCCTCTTGGAGTGTAGAAAATGAATATTTTAGTAGTTGAGGATGAGGACATTCTTCGAATCTCCATTGGGGATGATCTGAAAGAGGAAGGTTTTACTGTTTCCCTGAGTCGAAGTCCTACACTTGCCCTGAATCTTTTAGAGAAAGAAAAATTTGATGTGGCTATAGTCGATTATAAAATGCCTGAGATGAATGGGGTGGAATTATTAAAAAGAATTAAAAACAAATGGCCTGAATGCTCGGTGATTATCATGACTGCTTTTGGAACCATACAAACAGCTGTCGAAGCCATGAAACTTGGAGCATATGATTACATCACAAAACCTTTTTCTAATGAAGAACTTGTCTTGATTTTAAATAGAATTGAGGAGATTCAATCTTTAAAAAGAGAGAATATCGAGCTCAAAGAACAATTGAAGAACAGGCACGGCTTTCATAAGCTCATCGGTAAAAGTAAATCCATGCAGCAGATCTATGAATTGCTAGCGACTGTAGCCGATTCGAACAGCTCTATCCTGATTACCGGAGAAACTGGCACCGGAAAAGAAGTGGTTGCGGATGCCATTCACTATATGGGAGCCAGACAGAATAATCCCTACATAAAAGTGAGCTGTGCCATGTTTTCCAAAGATGTTCTAGAGAGCGAACTTTTTGGACATGAGATGGGAGCATTCACAGGTGCTGTACGTGAGAAAAAAGGGAGGTTTGAATTAGCAGACACAGGGACACTTTTTTTGGATGATGTGGATGATATTCCCTTGGAACTTCAGGTTAAACTCTTGAGAGTCTTGCAGCATAGTGGATATGAAAGAGTCGGCGGGACAAAAACGATCAAGGTCGATGTTAGAGTCATCACGGCTTCTAAAATGAATCTCCTGGAAAAAAGTAAAAAGGGGGAATTTAGAGAGGACTTATATTACCGTCTGAACGTTATCCCCATTCATTTGCCTCCTTTGAGAGAGAGAAAGAAAGACATCCCAATGCTCATTGAGTCCTTTATTGAAAAACATTCTATAGAAAAGGCCTTCGAAGTGTCGACCTCAGCAATGGATTATTTTATGAATTACAGTTGGCCCGGGAATGTGAGAGAATTAGAAAACCTGATAGAGAGATTAACAGTCACAATGACTGAAGGGAGCATTATACCCTCTCATCTCCCTCCTGAGATTATTTGTGAAGAAATTTGTCCCAAAGAGGATTATATAGAGGGGAATTCATTTGAGAATATAATAAAATATACAGAAATAAATCTTCTTAAAAGAGCTTTGAGTTCAACCAGTGGCAATAGGACAGAGGCAGCGAAGTTGCTCAAATTAAATCTGTCAACGTTACGAAGTAAAATCGAAAAATATAAAATGTAGCGAAAATTCGCTAATTTAGATGAAAATATCGCACAAATTTCCTTTTTGCAGAAATTCGTTTCTCCTTAACTTGTTATTATTCAATGACTTAAACTTCTAATGTAATTTAGGCATACTTCTTGCATACTAATCCACTTGTGTACAAGGATTCATTTAAATATTTGAGAAGGAGTCCAATACCTTCGAGGCAAATAAATCATAATAAATGAGTGCGAATTTAATATTATTTTGGAGGAATAAAATGAAATTCTTTAAGATCCTGTTCACTTTATTTTTACTTTTATTTTTATCCAGTTTTTCCTATGTGTTGGCTCAAGAAACAAATCCTCTAGCAGGATTTACAATCAAAGGAAAAGCTTATTTCGACAACAGCTATTTACTCAGCTCAGAAGGCCCCATGGCTGAAAAATATGGAGAGGGCTGGAACGCTTTTCAATTTCGGAGAGCTTACTTTACATTAGAACATAAAATAAGCGATACCTTTAAATTCCGATTCAGAACCGATGCCGACCGAAAAGTCGATGATAAGTCCAGAGTATTTATGAAACATGTTTATTTAGAGTGGACAAATCTCATCCCAGAATCGAAGTTGTATATAGGGTTGTCAGCCACTCCGACCAAAGAATTATCCGAAGGGCTGTGGGGATACAGAGGTGTGGAAAAAACCATAATGGATGCTTACAAAGCCCAGACTGGCCAAAGTATCGACTTTTCAAGTGCTGATATGGGCTTTGCTTTGAAAGGAAAAATTATCAAGCAGCTTCATTATTATGTCATGTTTTCCAACGGAGCGGGTTATTCCCATCCAGAGAGGGATAAATACAAAAAATTTTCTGCCCAATTCCAACTGCTTCCTCTCGAGGGCCTTACGATTGCCTTCCTGATAGATACAGAAAAACAGGACATAGGTGTAACAAATTACACTTACAAAGGCGATCTGATTTTCAAGAAAGGCAAAATCGGCTTCGGCAGCGAAATATTTCAGTATGCGGACAACACAAAAGACCTGAAAAGGGGAGGTTTTTCAGTATTCGGGAATTATCTGATTGTGGATAAGCTGAAGATTTTTGCTCGATTTGATTTATATGACCCGTTTATAGGTGTAGAAGAAATAGTAGATGATGAAATAAATTACATCATTGTCGGATTGGATTATTTCCCACACAAATTAGTTCACGTGATGCCTAATATCAGATTTAAGAGCTATGCTGACGATAGGAGCACTGATGTCATCGGACTTTTGACTTTTGAACTGAAATATTAAGGTTTGACTAAGTACTCAAGGAGGGAATCATGAGAAAGTATAATAAAAAAAAAAGGGATGTGATACGTTTTGCATTTTTCTTGATTTTTGGTTTGTACTTCTTGACCGTAGGCGATCTTCAAGCCGCTTCCCTAGATGAATTATATAAATTTGATCTTTCCCTTCAGTATAGAGTGATGTATAACCGCAGTAACCTGCCAGGCGCCGGAGGTTCTTCATTCTTGGATCTTAATGATTATGATTTCTTCCGGCAGCGTTTCCGCCTTACTCTGGATGTTCAGCCCACGAAACGAGTAGGGGGATTTGTACAGTTGGAATACAGAGGAGGATGGGGAGTCGGACCTGATATCTCTGATCCCCGGGGTGGAATATCACATGGCGTTGCCTTTAATCGTTTGAGTGCTCGTGGTATCCGGTATGGATATGTCTATGCCTTTCTTGGGCAGGGACATAAATTGAGTACAGGAATTCTACCAGTTTCTGACAAAGTTGGAGATACACTTTTCAGCGCCGATTGGGATTTTAATGTCGGAGGAATTTCATTAGAGGGCAAGCTCAACGGGAGTGATTACCGGTTAGGGTATTTAAGGCTGGTGGATACTTTAAGCTCAGGAGTAGATCGCGAGGGGGAGTTCTTCATTCTGGATTTTCTTCATTCAAAAATTGGAGCCCACGTCTACTTTTTCAACATGAATAAGGGTACGGATTTGCCTGGCCTTTTAGGAAGTGATATAAGGGAAGGATGGTTTGCATTAACCTCTTCTTTTGATTTAAATAAAACAAATTTGAATGCTTTTATTATGATTAATAACGGCAAATATGATGGCGTTTCCCACACTGGAATGGCTCTCAAAGGAGAGGGGAAATTTTCTTTTAATAAAACTGATTTTTCTCTCCTTGCTGTATACACGACAGGAAGTGAAGATAGCCTGGGAAAAGGATCTTTTTTAACTCCTTTAGGAATATTAGGTTCAGGAGGCTACTGGGCTTATACTCATATTTTCACGCCACAAGGCCCCTCTGATGTGAATGACTTTGGTCTAGAAATAGGAAATAATGGAGCCGGTATGTTTACTTCCCAGGCGAAATTAAAATTTTCCAAGATTTTAAAAAACCTGGATTTTAAGTTATCTGGAGGAATATTTTTATCTGATAAGGAAAGGAATCAATCAAAATCTATGGGAATAGAAGTAGGAGGAGAATTTACGCTGTTTATCGACCAATTTCTCGCTTTCGATTTTGGAGTTTCATTTGCTCAACTAGGGGATTTCTTCGGCGAAGAAATTCAAAAGGGGATTTATGAGATTTTTGGTCGTTTTCAAATAGAGTTTTAAATTAAAAAGGAGGTAAAATCTTATGAAAGAAAAAGAGAAAATCAAGCACTCTCGCCGGGATTTTATAAAAAAGGCAGGGACTGTAGCCACAGTTTCCTCTTTTGGACTTGCCGCGCATTTAAAAATTCCAGGCCTTAATGCAGATGAAACAGGGATGCCTCGGTATGCCATGGTTGTCGATTTGCGAAAATGCTATGGCTGTCATGCCTGTACAGTAGCCTGTAAGAGTGAATATCAGGTCCCTCTCGGTGTGTTCCGGACGGTTGTCGAACAGAAAGAGAAAGCAAGTTTTCCTGGGGTAAAGAGGTTTTTCCAACCCCGCCTGTGTAATCATTGCGCTAAACCTTCCTGTGTCGACGACTGTCCTGTTGATCCCGTGAAAGGTGTCTATAAGCACAATGGGAAAACAGTGGAATTTGATAAAAAAGCGACATACATAAGGCCTGATGGGCTCGTTTTGGTGGATTATGAACGGTGCGTTGGCTGCCTGGCATGTGTTGATGCCTGTCCTTATAATGCTCGATATGAAGATCCTATCAAACTAGCAGGCGGTGAACCTGAAAATCACACCGTCGGGAAATGTGTTGCTTGTTTTCATCGAGTCGATCAGGGTGTATCTCCTTCTTGTGTGAACACTTGCCCTGCGGAAGCACGCATTTTTGGGGATATACATGATCCTTCGAGCAAAGTTTCCAGGCTTTTAAAAGAGCACAAAACCCAAGTCCTATTTCCAGAAGAGGATACAAATCCTCATGTGTTTTATATTTCCTTCGAGGAAGGAATCTATGAAAAAGGAGGGAGGTGGATCGATGAGATTAAATAGAAGAGATTTTGTAAAATTAGGGATGATCAGCGGGAGTCTTCTAGGATTGAATTCTTTGTCGCAGTCAACAAAATTAGAAGGACAAGTCAAAATAGGTGATTTTTCCCCAAAGACCGGCAAAAAAAGGAAGGCGATCCCTTCGGCTTGCTGGCAATGTGTCTCTCGTGACGGCATCATTTGCTATGTTGAAGACTGTCGGCTGGTTAAGATTGAAGGCAATCCCGAATTACCACGAACGAATGGGAAGTTATGTTCACGAGGTCAAGCAGGGATCAACCAAGTGTACAATCCCGACCGTCTTCTCTATCCCTTGAAAAGGGTTGGAAAGCGTGGTGAGGGGATGTGGAAGAGGATTTCGTGGGAAGAGGCCATTAATGAATTGACTGAGAAGCTAAGTGAGGTTATAGACGCCGGCCATCCTGAAGAGATTATGTTTCATTACGGCCGCATGAAAGCGAGCTCGAGTAAAATAGTCAAAGATCATTTTTTAACGGCTCTTGGAACCGGGACGATCGGAAATCACACGGCAATATGTGAAGGGGGAAAGTGGACTTCACAGGAGCTCGTTTGGGGGTCGCACTACGATGTTAACGATGTGACTCATACAAACATGATTCTCAATTTTGGCTGTAATATGCTTGAAGCCCACACGTCACATATTCCTTTCGCCCAAAGAGTCATTAAGTCCGTAGTTGACCGGGGAGTCAAAATGGTCACCTTTGATGTTCGGCTCTCGAATACGGCAGCGAAATCAAACGAGTGGATTCCTATCAAGCCCGGTACGGACGGTGCTGTAGCCTTTGCGATGTGTAATGTGATTATGAACAAAGGATTGTACGATAAAGAATTCATCGATACGTGGACCAATGTGACGCCAAGCCAACTGAAAAAACATTTAAAGAGCTATACTCCGAAGTGGGCAGAAAAAATAAGCGGTGTTTCTGCAAAAAAAATTGAATCTTTGGCTGTAGAATTTGCCAATGCAAAACCGGGAACTTGTGTTTCTTACAGAGGTGCGGTGGCTCATTACAACGGAAACGAAAACGAGAGAGCCATGAAAATGCTGGATGCTATTTGTGGTTATATCGATGTCAAAGGAGGAACGTGCAAGGCCGTTGGACCAGGCTGGAAGAATTCTTTCAAGAAGCCGACGACGAAGACAAAAAAATTGAAAATATTGGATGGATTTCCTAGTCAAGCAGCCTATCCCACCCATCACATGAGTCAAACCGTTCTAAAAATGATTAAAGATGGTTCTTTTGGAAGGCCAAAAATCTATATAGCTTACTGCTACAATCCAGCTTACGTCAATGGTGAATGTCAGGAAAATATCGATGTTCTTAAAGATGAAAACATGATTCCTTACCTGGTGGCTGTCGATGTGGCTGTTTCAGAGACCTCAGAACTGGCTGACTTGATAATTCCCGATGCGACTTATCTTGAGAGATGGGATTGGGAAGATATGGTTTCCTACGACCAGATTCCTGAATTCTACATCCGTCAGCCTGCTGTCCCTCCTCTAGGACAGACTAGGGATTTCAAAGATGTTTGCTGTCAGTTGGCAAAAAAATTGGGACTGGATTTAGGATTCAATTCTGCTGAGGAGTTTGTAAAAGATGCGTGTGAAAAAACTCCTGGAGTCAAAGAAGCCGGCGGCTTTGAATACATGAAAAAGCATGGAGCCTGGGTCGACCCGAAGGCTAAGCCCAGGTACCGTTCCTTTGCTGAGGAAATTAGTCCAGAAGATTTAAAGGGCACGATCCTCGATGAAGCTACCGGAGTCTATTGGTTAGGGAAAGATGGAGAAGATTATACATCCACTAAAGGCGCCTACAAGAAATATGTCGGACAGAAAATTGGAAACAATGTATACAGGGGATTTCCTCCGGATAAAGTCAATAAATCTGGGAAATTTGAGATTTATTCTAACCTGTTAAAGAATAAAGGGTTTGATCCAATGCCGACCTATATTCCCATTCCCGAACACCAGAAGATGAAACCGGATGAGTTAATTTTGACAACTTTCAAGGTTTCTGTTCAGACTCATTCTCGAACTCAAAACTGCAAATGGCTCACGGAGATTTACCATGATAATCCGGCCTTAATTAACTCAAAGACAGCAGAGAAAATAGGATTAAAGGATGGAGACCAGATTAAGATAAAGTCCGAAGTGGGAGAAATTACGACAAAAGCGAAAGTCACCGAAGTCGTTATTCCAGGTGTCGTTGCTGTTTCCCATCACCTTGGTCATTGGGCATATGGAGAGTTTGCTTCAGGCGAAAAAACCCCAGAGCATGTCTGTGAACCGGATTGCGACCTTAAATGGTGGAAAGAAAAGGGAGTTCATCCAAACTGGATTATTCCGAATTCCGCTGATCCCATAAACGGCCAACAACGGTGGATGGATACTGTTGTTACAGTGAGCAAAGTTTAATTCGTTTGTTCGAGGTTAAACACATCTTTCTCCTTTTTAGAGGACTATTAGATCAAAAAATGGAGAAAAGTACGAATTGAAAGAAGTCAATCAACAACAGTTTTCTCAAAAAGCTTCTCAAAGAAGCAATATTTACGGAGTTCTCTCCTCTGTTTATTCTCAAGAACCGGACAAAAGTTTTATCAAACACTTGTTGAATGACAGCACCTTACACAGCCTTTTATCGGGGGGAGGAATGTGGGATGAAAAATTCTGGGCTCGGTCTCCGCAGGAGATAAGCGAAGACTTGGCAGTAGAATATACCAAACTTTTTATTGGTCCCAAAGGCCACATTCCTCCCTTTGAGTCTATCTATAATTTCAGCAAAGGCGAAAGCAGACAGATTTGGGGAACGGCCACGGTTGAGGTCAAAAAAACTATTGAAGCCTCTGGGCTCTCCTTTAAAAAGGATTATGAAGGTATTCCTGATCATATAGGGATAGAATTGGAGTTCATGCAGAGGCTCGTAAAAAAAGAAGCTGAGTTATGGAAAAAAAGAGAAGATAATTCTCAGTTATTGAAAACAATTCAGCAAGAAAAAAAATTTATCGATGACCATCTTGATAAATGGATTCCAGAATTTTGCCAAAAAGTAATGGAAGCGGCTAAGCTTGATTTTTACAAGAATTTTGCCGATGTAACCAGAGATTTTATCAAATGTGAAAAAGAGGAGCTGGAGATTTCTCTTTCTTCTTTTACTGAGTGATTATGGGAAAGATTGCTTAAGGAACTTATTGGTTGATAAAATGTTAGGACCAAAACGAGAAATTTCATGCATCATCTTAGCCGGTGGAGAGAATTCAAGAATAGGAAAAAAAAAAGCATTCCTCCGGTTTGGAGAGAAGACTTTCATTGAAGAGCAAGTGTCTTTCCTGAACAAAATTTTTGAAGAAATCATAATTGTAACGAATAACCGGAAAAATTTCAAAGATATGGATGTAAAGGTTGTGACAGATATTGTTTCTCATCTAGGTCCAATCGGTGGATTGTTTACAGGGCTTGCTGTTTCTTCCAATATCCATTGTTTTGTGATTGGATGCGATATGCCGCTGATTAATCTAGAATTAATAAAATTCATGATAGACAATACTAAAGAAAATGATATAGTCATTCCATTGTCTTCAAGTGGAAAAGAAACCTTATTTGCCATTTATTCCATCAATTGTCTAGAGACTATCAAACGGCAGATTGAATTAAAAAATCTGAAATTGATAGATATTCTGAAATATCATAAAGTAAAATATATATCCGACAAAGAAATTAACCAGTTTGATCCGGAAAAATATTCTTTTTTCAATGTCAACAGTCCTAAGGATTACGAAAAAGTGTTAAAATTATGGACGAAAAGAGAAAAAGACTAAATACTAATGTACTGGTTGATAACCACGGCCGAATTGTAAACTACCTTCGGCTTTCCGTAACGGATCGCTGTAATTTAAAATGTCAATATTGCCATCCTCCACACAAAATTGAATACCTGGGCCGTTCAGACATTTGTACTTATAGCGAACTTTTACAAGTAGCTAGGGTGGCTTCAAATCTTGGTATCGAAAAAATAAGACTTACAGGAGGAGAATTGTTTCTCCGTAGGGACATCAATAAATTCATCAGCTCCCTTCATGAAATAGAAGGTATAAAGGAGATTACTTTAACAACAAACGGGACATTACTTCTCCCGCAGCTGAAGAAATTAAAAGACTCGGGCTTGAGGAGAATCAATATAAGCTTGGACACATTATCTGAGGATTTATATTATAAAATGACAGGCGGTCGTAAGTTCCATTCGGTCTTGGACAGTATTCACGGAGCCCTGTCAGAAGGTTTCAGGATTAAGATCAATATGGTTGTTCTGAAGGGAGTTAATGAGAAAGAAATTCCAGGTTTTATTCACTATTTTCTGGAAAAATCCGCAGAAGTGAGGTTTATCGAATTTATGCCCCTCTGTGGTCCTGGATGGGACAAAAAATATTTTTTCTCCTTTGAAAAAATAAAAGGGGTGATGGCAGAAAACTTTCAACTCCATCCTTTATCTGCATCATCCGGTGTGGCTCAAGAATTTTATTTAATGGATAAATCCGGCTTGGAAGGGAAAGTGGGTATCATCGCTCCCGTGACGCAGTCATTCTGTTCCTCATGTTCTCGTATCAGGCTTTCCGCCAATGGTGAGCTGAGGCCCTGTCTTTTTTCCAGGGACCATGCTGCGCTTTTGCCGCTGTTGAGGAGCCCTCTTTCTCAAAATGAAAAAGAAAAAAAAATTAAAGAAATATTTCAAAGAGCCGTAAAGATGAAACCGATAGACTACTGCAAAAAAATGGAAGATAATAATGTCTTTATCCGTAGTCTTGGAGGCTGAAGATGATAGATACGAGCCGCAAATCCGAAACTTTGAGAGAGGCCAGGGCAGAGGCACGGGTGAAAATGGCGAAAAACACTGTAAATGCTGTAAAAGAAGATCGAGTTCCTAAAGGAAATGTATTGGAAATCGCACGGGCTGCTGCTGTTATGGCAGCCAAAAAAACTCCTGAATTGATTCCTTTTTGCCATCCGCTTCCCATTGATTTTGTAGGCATCGATTATACGATCCATGAGAAAGAAATAATCATAATTTCTAAGGTGAAATCCATTTGGAAAACAGGAGTGGAGATGGAAGCGCTAACTGCCGTTTCTGTGGCTGCCCTCACAATATATGATATGGTAAAACCCCTGGATAAGGAAGTCGTGATTGAAAAAATTTTTCTTCTTGAAAAAAAAGGAGGGAAAAGCGACTTCTCGAATGACTTTTCTAGTCCAGTTAAAGCAGGAATATTAGTTATCAGCGACTCGACGTTTAAGGGGGAAAGAGAAGATAAAAGCGGAATAATCATCAGAGATAAACTAAAAGAACATTCTATCGTTATTGAAGAATATATAATTCTTCCTGATGACAGTGAAGCCATTTCTCAGGAAATGGTTAAATTGTGTGATGAAACTCAACTTGACATCATAATTTCTACTGGCGGAACGGGCCTTGGTCCAAGAGATGTAACGTCTGAAGCGACTGCGAAAATCTTGGATAGAACAATTCCTGGCATGGCAGAGGCCTTACGAAGTCATGGGAATAAAAGAACACCTTATGCGATGCTCTCCAGCAGCTTGGCCGGGGTTCGAGGGAAAACCATTATTGTCAATTTACCAGGAAGCTCTCGTGGAGCGAGCGAATCTATGGATGCCCTCTTTCCTGGGATCCTTCACGGCTTGAAGATGGTATGGGGCAGTGGACATAATCACACAGAAAAGAAGGGCTAGATAATGACAGAAAACATTATGGTTTTGATCCTAGCTCTTTTCGTAATCGCTCTCGTTTATACGTCAGTAGGTTTAGGGGGAGGAAGTTCCTACGTAGCACTTCTTTTCCTATTCGGAATTCCACTCGCAAATATTCCTCCCGTGGCTCTTTTTTTTAATATCACGGCATCCTCAGTTGCCTTTTATCGGTTTAATAAACGAGGCTATGTGGTACCGAGACAGGTATATCCATTTTTGCTGACTTCAATCCCTGCAACTTTTCTTGGAGCCCGTATTAAATTAGATGAAAATATTTTGTCTTTGGTTTTTGCCTTAATCCTATTCAGCGTAGCCTTGGTTCTTTTGTTCAGAAAGAAAAAGAAAAAAACTAGATTTTCTGTATCTCCAAATTTGTTTTGGATTTTGCCTCCTCTTCTTGGAGCTATTTTGGGTTTTCTAGCTGGACTTGTTGGAATTGGTGGAGGGATATTTTTAGGACCTGTTCTGCTTTTAGTAGGATATTCTTCCCCGAAATATATTGCCGGCATTTGCAGTGCTTTTGTCTTAATTAACTCCATTGTTGGATTAACTGTTCGTTATTTCCAGGGAGGAGTTGATCTATCTGCAATACTTTTGCTTGGTTTTGTTGTCTTTGTGGGTGCTCAGATCGGTTCTTTTCTCGGAACAAAAAAGTTTTCTCCCGAGTTGGTACAGAGAATTGTTGCTGTGATCCTAATGGTTGTTTCCTTTAAACTTGGACTGGGAGTTTTAAGTTGATCCCATTTGAAGAAGCCCTAAGTCTGATTTCAGAGAACACGCACGTCCTCGCTGCCATAGAAAGAGATATTTCTGATTTGAATCTTGAAGTGCTGGCAGAAGATGTCCAAGCACAAAAAGATATTCCCTTTTTTTCCAACTCCGCCATGGATGGGTATGCCCTTCGTTCAGAAGACACTCGGATGGCTCCAGTTGTTTTAAAAGTCAAAGGCTTTATCCGGGCAGGCGATTCTTCAAATATGGAAGTGGGGAAAGGGGAGGCCGCTAAAATCATGACGGGTGCCCCTCTGGTGAATGGAACTGATGCCGTAGTTATGGTGGAGGATACTGAGGAACAAGGGCATAAAGTCCTGGTAAAAAAGTTTGTTAAACAAGGAAAGCATGTGCGTCTCCAGGGAGAAGAGATAAAAAAGGATCAGATTGGCCTTAAGAAGGGAATCCTTTTAAATCCCGCATCTGTGGGATTCCTGGCGTCGATGGGGAGACAGAGTGTCCAGGTCTACGGCAAACCCAGGATTTCCATTCTTATGACGGGAAATGAATTGATTTTTCCCGGGCAAGAACTAAAAAACGGCCAAATATGGGAATCGAACTCATTTGTCCTAACGGCTGCTTTGAGAGAAGTAGGAATCAAGCCGATTGTTTTAGAAAATGCCCGTGATAACCTTCAGGACATAAAGGAACGAATCCAAGCGGGTTTGGACACTTCAGATGTACTCTTGATCACTGGAGGGATATCCGTGGGAGATTATGATTTTGTCCAGGAGGCTGTTCTAAGCCTCCATGTTAAGAAAATATTTTGGCGTGTTGCCGTTAAGCCGGGGAAACCCACATTTTTTGGCATAAAAGGAAAAAAGTTAATTTTCGGACTCCCCGGTAATCCGGCCTCGGTTCTTGTCACCTATTTAGAGTATGTCAGGCCGGCTGTACTCAAAATGATGGGACACCATCGTGTCAATCTCAAAGAAGTTGAGGCAGTCCTTGAGGAAGAACTCAAGAAGAAACCGGACCGGGCAAACTTCTTGAGAGGGATTTTTCGAGAACAAAATGGAAGATTTTATGTAAGAACCACAGGCTCTCAGAACTCCTATATGCTAGAGTCTTTTGCAAGAGCTAATTGTCTGATTTTTCTTAAAAAAGGGAAAGATATTTTTCATTCAGGCGAAAAAATAAAAATTCAAATTCTTCCTTGGGGATCATGAATATGGAAGGAAAAATTCTCTCAATCTGTGTAAGTTCAGAAAAAGGGACGAAAAAAGACGAGGTCCATTCTGTACACATTTCTGCTGATTGGGGGATTAAAGGCGATGCTCATGCAGGAAAATGGCATCGCCAGGTAAGTCTTCTTTCTAATAAGGATATAGATAAAGTGCGAAAAATTATTCCGAATTTAAACCCAGGGGCATTCGCTGAAAATATTGCCACTGAAGGAATAGACTTAAATCAAGTTAAAATTGGTGATAAAATTTTGATCAGAGATGAAGTCGTTTTGCAAGTCACCCAATTGGGAAAAGAATGTCACTCTGGTTGTGAAATTCAAAAACTTACCGGAGATTGTATAATGCCCAAAAAAGGAATTTTTGCCAGGGTATTGAAAGGGGGACTTATAAAAAAAAATGACCGAATTAAAATCAAAATACAGCAAAACTAAAATTTCAAAGAATCAAATTATTCTTCTTTTAGGGGCTGCCTTTGTTTGTATTGTTATCTCGGTTGGTATCTTTAGCTCCGCATGGGGGAGTGTAAAGCAGCCCATTGCTTTCAATCATAAAAGTCACGCGGAGAATGGTTTGGAATGTCTCGACTGCCATTCTTATTTTGAAGAACATGCTTCCTCAGGAAAACCAACAACTGAGATATGTTCGGCCTGCCACGATGAGCCTCAAGGTGAAAGCAGTGAAGAGAAAAAAATAGTCGAATACGTAAAATCAGGGGAAGAGGTTGAATGGAAAAGGCTCTATCGGGTTCCCGAAGATGTCTATTTTTCCCATATGAGGCATGTGGTTTTAGGTAGCTTGGATTGTGCCGTTTGTCATGGCAGTATCGGTGAAAGTTCCAAGCCACCTGCTAAACCGATAAAAATTAAGATGAAAAAATGCATGAAATGCCATGATAATTCAGGTGTGGATAATGATTGCATTGCCTGCCATAAATAGAGCATTGATAACATTAAAAAGGATGGGAATATGCCTTTAAAGAGAAGAGATTTCCTAAAGTTAGGAGGCGGAGTTTCTCTGAGTTTGCCTCTTGTGAACTGTGTATCTGACAAAACCTACAATTCGATTTCAAAAAGCAATTGGTTTGCTGCGGTTGAACACTGGGCTCCCTCTATTTGTCAGACTTGTCCCGGAGGTTGTGGTCTTCTTGTTCGTGTTGTGGATGATCGTGCTGTTAAAATTGAAGGAAACCCTTTTCATCCTCTGAATAGGGGAAAAGTGTGTTCAAAAGGTCAGGCGGGGCTGCAGTATCTGTACAATCCGAACAGAATTAAATCTCCTCTGAAAAGAAAAGGGGAAAGAGGTTCTGGAGAATGGGAAGCCATGAGTTGGGATGAGGCATTAGAAACATTGACAGCTAAACTTCTCGAGTTGAGGGATTCAGGCCAATCTCATACAGTGGCATTTGTCGGAGAAAAATTCGGAAACACAACCGATGATCTCATCTCCAGATTCCTTCAAGTATACGGAAGTCCGAATTTTCTAATGTTTGATGAATGGATGCCCCAAAAAAGGGTTTATTTTCAAACTCAGGGCATTTCAGATCTATTGGCATATGATCTGGAGAACACCAAGTTTGTCCTCTCGTTTGGAGCGGCTTTTTTAACGAACTGGCCGAATTCTATGGAAAATCAGAGGATTTATGGTGAGAAAAGATCCAAACGAGATTTGAAAATCATCCAGATTGAACCGAGGTTTTCTCTAGAAGCTTCAAGGGCCGACACCTGGATTCCTTTAAAACCTGGGACTGAAGGTCTTCTGGCATTAGGTATCGCCTCTGTATTGGTTAAAGAAGACCTGCACAACGAAACTTATCTAAATAAATTCACATCCCAATTTGAGAGCTTAAGAAAAATCCTGGTAAGAGAAATCCACCTTGATCAAATTTCCGATAAAACTGGAGTTCCGCTAAGGTCTATCATTGAAATAGCCAAGGAATTGTCAACAATCAAGCCTGCCGTTGCAATCGCGGATTATAATCTAGCCTTTCAAGAAAACGGTATGTTCAATATACAGGCTGTTCATGCCCTGAATGCTCTAATTGGAAATATTGACTCTCAGGGAGGAATCCTTCGTCAAAGAAGCGCTCCTCTGGGAGAGATGCCTCCTGTTGTTTTGGATGAAACAGCCCAAAGAGGTTTTTCGGAAAACCGGATTGGTGAATCTTCCGGGGACGATTATTTCACTCAAGGTGTAGCCCTGAAGAGTTTTCTTGAAGGATTGAGGAGCAAGGATCCATACGGAATAAACTGTCTGTTTCTTTCGCCTCGACCTTCCCGTCTTTTTTCCTATGTCCCCAAAAAAACAAATGAATTGCTGAAGGAAATTCCTTTTATCGCTAGTTTTTCCTCTTTCTTTGATGACATGACTTCTTTTTCGGACGTGATTCTTCCGGATACGACGTATTTTGAAAAGTGGCAGGACTTTCAGGTTTCACCGTTATCGAAAATTCCTATTGTGGGATTGAGTCAACCGGTCATCAAGCCCCTCTATCAATCCAAACCCTTTGAGTGGACTATTTTATCTTTGGCAAAGAAGATGGGTCCAAATTTCACACAAAACTTTCCTTGGTCGAAATACAGTGAGCTGTTGCTCTCTCGTATGGAAGGGCTTTTCACGTCCAAGAGGGGAGCAGCTTTTCTTCCTTCTTACCAAGAAAATCAGCTCCGGCTGCTCGAAGAAAGAGGATGGTGGATTTCCCAACACGAGAATAAAAATGCTTTTTTGAAAGAACTATTAGAGAAAGGGGGATGGCAGGATCCTGTCTCTCATTTCAACGAGAGAAGTTTTATGTACAAAACTCCTTTGAGGAAGTATGTCTTCCAGTCTTCTTTGGGTCATGATCAACTCAATGTCCCATCTTCTGATGATGAAGAAGAATTTCCCTTTTCTCTTTATATGTATGATCATCCTAATACATTAACTGAAAGTGGAGCCGTTCTACCTGGGCATCAGGAAAATATTGGCTTCCGCTTCCATATGATGTGGAAAACATGGATCGAGATCAATCCAGAAACATCAAAGAGCCTTGGTATAAAAGACAGGGATCCTGTCAGGGTCGAATCTCCCTATGGACAAATTGACGCCGTCGCTAAGATTTTTCCAGGAATAGCGCCTGAAGTCGTAGGAATTGCATCGACTACAATGGAAGTCATATCGGGTCAGTTAAAATTTGACAAAAAAAATAGTCCTGTTCAATTGATTGGTGAGTTTTATGATGAACAGACAGGAATGATATCCCGACATTCAACTCGAGTCAGGATTATAAAGCTTTAAAGGAGCAAAATCGAATGTACAAATGGGGAATGGTTATTGATTTGGACAGATGTACAGGTTGTCAAGCCTGCGTGACCGCCTGTAAGGCTGAAAACAATGTGCCTTTTTCTACTCCTGAACAAGAAGACAAACACCGCGTGATTTCTTGGATGAGTGTACTGACAATTTCAGAGGGAGAATATCCTGATGTTAAAGAAAGGTTTCTTCCACGTCCCTGCATGCACTGCCAAAAACCGCCTTGTGTAAAAGTCTGCCCGGTGGGAGCGACTTACTTAAATTCGGAAGGGATAGTCGCTCAGGTTTATACACGATGCATCGGATGCAGATACTGTACTAACAACTGTCCCTACACATTAAAATATTTCAATTACTCAAAACCTCGCTGGCCCCAAGAAATGAAAAACTATTTAAATCCCGATGTTTCCAAGAGACAGGTTGGTGTAGTCGAGAAATGTACGTTTTGTCATCATCGGCTGCAGAAAGCAAAAGAAAAGGCTCGGATGGAGAACAGGCCGTTAAAAGAGGGGGATTATGTTCCCGCATGTGTCCAGACGTGTCCGACAGGGACAATTTACTTTGGTGATCTTGAAGATCCCAACAGCACTGTCGCCCAGTTAGCCAAAAGTTCGAGAGCTTTCAAGCTTCTTGAGGAACTTGGCACCGAACCGCACGTTATTTATTTGACCGAGGGAGAATGGCATGGATAAAATTGAAGAGGAATTCACCAGAATTGACGATGAGCTGCTTCGTCCGATCACACATACAGGAAAAAAATTCTATCTGACCGTAGCCATTCTTTTGGCCGTTATTACCGTAGGTATATTTGCTTGGATCACTCAGCTCCGGAACGGTTTGGGAGTCACAGGATTGAATCGCCCGGTTTATTGGGGATTTTACATTACAAATTTTGTTTTTTTTATTGGTATCAGCCATGCAGGAACACTAATTTCGGCAATTCTCCGCCTCGTAAAGGCAGAATGGAGAAGGTCCATCACTCGGTGTGCTGAAGTTATTACGGTCATGGTTCTCTTTTTTGGCGTGATCAATATCATCATGGACTTGGGCAGGCCAGACCGTTTTTTGAATACTGTTTTTAACGCAAAATTTATCTCACCTCTTCTCTGGGATGTTGTCAGTATAAGCACCTACCTTGCCTGCAGCTGCATTTATCTTTTCCTTCCTCTGATCCCCGATATTGCACTTTTGCGGGATAAATTCAATGGGACTTTTAGAGGGAAAGTATATCGATTTCTCTCTTTGGGCTGGAAAGGGACGAAAAAACAATGGAAAATCTTGGAAAAATCCATTTCTGTGATGGCAGTTTTGATCATTCCCATCGCCGTTTCTGTTCACACAGTTGTCTCTTATGTGTTTTCCATGACCATTCAACCCATGTGGCATAGTACAATCTTTGGACCATATTTTGTAACCGGAGCGATATTTTCTGGAATCGCGGCACTGCTTGTCGCAATGACAGTCATACGAAAAAGCTGTCATCTGGAGGATTATTTAAAACCCATTCATTTCAACAACTTGGGGCTTTTACTACTCGTCATGAGTTTTTTATGGTTTTACTTCACCTTTACTGAGAACCTGACCACTTATTATGGAGGAGAACCTGCTCACCTCGCTGTGTTCAATGCCAAATTCTTCGGGCCTTATGCCCCCTATTTTTGGACCATGGTTTTTTTGTGCTTTGTTTTACCGGTCACAATCCTTTCCATTCGAAAAACAAGGACCATAACTGGGATCCTGATTGTTTCTATTGGAGTGATCATCGGGATGTGGTTAGAGCGCTACACGATTGTTCTTCCCACGCTTATTAATCCTCGCCTTCCCTATGAGAGAGGAGTTTACACTCCGTCCTGGGTAGAACTTGCCGTTACGGCTGCCTGTATTGCGGCGTTTATCCTTCTTTATATTCTCTTTGTAAAATTTTTCCCTATAGTCTCTATTTGGGAAATTAAGGAAGGGAAGAAAATTGGAATAAAGGAAACCATGGAGCGAGTTAACGGCTATCTTCCGGATTCAGTGAAAACTCAAACCAGTGATCTGGATTTGTCCCCTGATCTTATGAATAAATAAAAAAAATGAGAAAAATATCATGATTAAAGGAAAAAAATTATTTGTAGTTTTTGTATTTCAAACATTGGTCCTTATTGTATTGGTTTTTTGTACTATCAAATTTTCGTTGTCACAAGGTATAGAAAGTCAATTCTTTCCAGAAAATCCATTGAAAGGCAGTCATGTTTTTTTCGAAAAGGGCTGTATTAAATGTCATGCTGTAATGGGATTAGGGGAGACCTTTGGTCCTGACCTCACATCAATCGGCCGGCAAAAGAATTTCTTTGGACTGGCTGGGGCCTTGTGGAGTCATTCACCGAAGATGATGAATATCATGGAGGAGAAAGACATTCCAAAGCCCGAAATGACACCCGAAGAAACAGGGGAATTGATTGCGTATATTTATTACCAGGGCTTTTTTGACGAACTTGGGGATCCAAGGAAAGGAGAAGATGTTTATTCCAAAAAGAGGTGTATCCAATGCCATTCTTTGGGTGGAGAAAGAGAAAAATCTGGGCCTCCTTTAGATAGGTTCGGTCGGTATGTCTCCCCTGTATTCATTGCTGCGGCCCTCTGGAATCACAGTTCAACTGTCAGCAATGCCATGGTGGGACAATCTTTTGCCTCCCAAGAGATGTCTCATCTTTTGGCGTTCATCAAAGAAAATGCGCTAAATACAAAAGGAGAGATAATATACATGGAATCCGGGAGCCCCAAGCGAGGTCAAGAAATATTTCAGAAGAAAGGGTGTCACGTGTGTCACGAGCCGAGGGGCCAAAATCTCAATAAGAGTTTACTCCGAAATAGTCTAACTGAAATTGTGGGCATCATGTGGAATCATTCAAGCCTAATGTGGGAAGAAATGAGAGAAAGGGGATTGAATATCCCCAATTTTGATAACAAAGAGATGGCAGATTTGGTCGCGTTTCTTTATTATATTCCTTACTATGGAAACAATGCAGATCTAACGGCTGGTCAAAAAGTTTTTGAGGAAAAAGGCTGCATCTTGTGTCACAGCCAAGAATCTGAAAAGGAAGAAAAAGGATTGGATCTTACGAATGTTTCTCAGAATTCGGCATTAGATCTGATTTCTTCCATGTGGAATCACGTTTCAGAGATGGAGAAGATGGTTATAGAATTTAATCTGGTTTGGCCCAGGTTCACGGAAGACGAGATGAAAAATCTGATTCTTTATATCCAATCTTTAAAATAAAGGTTATAATACCTAAATAGTGAGAAAAAGAAAAGAATTCTTAATCCTACAGCTTCTTTTCATTTTCTTGTCGACTACCCTTCTCATCAACTTTTTTCACACAGAAACGACCTTAAAAAGTGAAATCAACTGTCCCGCATGTTATTTTTTAGCTTTTTCCACTGTCTCTGATCAGGTTAATTTCTTCTGTCTGCCGCCGCCCTCGATTTCTGAAATTCTGAAAATTTGTAATACATTTATTTGTACAACGGCTGTCATCCCCAATCCCATATCCCGCGCCCCTCCCAGTATTTTAAACATTTCATAACAACTCGTTTCAGTTTTGAATTGTTTAATCATACTATTATGGAGGAAAAAATGAGAAAAAAAACAATTATTTTGCTTATTCTACTCATAACCATTTGTACGGCCGCGTTCACTCAGGAAGATGCGGATCAGGGAGAAAAACTCTATCAGCTTAAATGTGGTCGATGTCATTTTGCCTATTCGCCTCAGAGATATTCCCTCGAAGAATGGAGAACAATCGTCAAGGAAATGGGTCCCCTTTCTGGCTTGAATGAGGAGAGTGAAGAGGCGATCCTGACTTATCTCGGCCAGCAATCCACAAAAAAAGAGAAAGATATTCCTACAAGCCCTGTCTTAGCCGGTTATCTTTATACGGAATACTTCGCTTCAAAGGCTTCCACCGATACGTTCGATCTCCATTACTTGAATTTCAACATTGTCGGCCGGCTTCATGAACGTGTATCCTACAAGGCTGAATTCGAGCTGGAGCATGGTGGGGGAGGGGCTGAACCTCCATTTGTCGAGCAGGCCTATTTAGATGTTTGGTTTTTGAGAAACACAGCCTTGAGGATTGGCGCCATGTTGACACCGTTTAACCGTTTTGATGAGTTTCATGGACCGATTGAAAATTTCATTGTGACCAGGCCGCAGATGTCGAGAGAAATCGGTGTCAGTGCCTGGAAGGAAGTGGGAATAAATCTCCACGGCAATATTTTTGTTCACAACAGCTTTTATCTTACTTATGATGCTTATGCTATAAATGGCTTGGGTGCTGGAAGCCGCCTGAGGAAAAGCCGGCACTACAAAGATAATAATGATGCAAAAAGTCTTGGCTTCCGTCTTTCCGGAGTTTTTGCAGACAGAGTGGAGGTTGGGACATCCTATTATACCGGTGCCTGGGATGATGATGGTGATTACAATTTGAATATGTTTGGAGTCCATCTTCTCAGTAAATTCGGTGATTTTAACCTGTTTGCAGAGTACTCACGGTCAAATTCTGAGAATCCTGCACCTTTTGAAGATGGAGTGGGAGAAGGTTATTTCGTCCAGGTTTCTTACCTGGTTGCCGATCAATTCAGACCGACGGTCCGGTACGGCACATTGGACTATTTAGATAATGGAGCCCTTTTAGGTCGGAAACCCACTGACTATGACACGAAGGTCTTGGCGCTGGCTTTTAATTTTTATTTAACCAATGCCGTCGTATTTAAAATCGAGTACGATGTCATAATGGAAGGAGACCGGAAAGAGGCAAAGGACAACAACCTTCTGGCTCTGCAAGCCGCCATCCGCTTTTAAAGGGGTCGAGACGCGACCCCTCACTCCTGGATTGAATTTAAAATAATTTTAGAGTTTGTCCCAAAGTGACGGGAAAGATTTGACATGAGGGGCAGGGGAGGGCGACGACTTCGCCGGATAAGGCCCATGGCAATGTAGAGTTTTGGAACGAGCCCATGTTTGAAGGTTCTTTGACACAAGCGAGCTGTCTGCACTGCCACGAAGATATTGACAATTTAAGGGGAGCCGAAGTTTTGGCGGAAGGCGCTAAACTGCTGAAAAAGAGTGTATGTTTTGGCTGCCATAGAATAGACGGCTATGAAAACATAGATAAGATTTCACCCCCTCTCAGCAGGATTGGAGAGAAAGTCAGTTATTCTTGGTTAGTAAAATGGCTGTTGAATCCTTCTGGCACGGTTGAAGGAGCAACCATGCCCGATTTCAATTTTTCTGAGGAAGATGCCCTTGCTGTTGCCGATTATCTTTTTAGTCTTACCCAAAAGATGAAAAAAGATGAACCCATAAAAGAAGATGTGGACTGGACTCTTTATGATAAAGGAAAAATCATCTACAGCCAGTCAATTTGCAGCATTTGCCATTCGGCTAATAGTAGAGGAGGGGCATACGAAGATATGTTTGCTCCTGATTTAAGTAAAGTGGGGAGTAAAATAAATAAAGAATGGTTACAAACCTGGTTAAGTAATCCAAAATCATATTTTGGTAACGCGAGAATGCCCCATTACAGGATGTCAGAGGAAGAGATTCTTGCATTATCGGAATACTTGAGTGGAGAATATGTGGATTGGGATTTAGAAGATATCAAGATCGAACTGCCTGTTGAAATAACACAGTCCTCCATACAAAGAGGAGCTGTCCTTATCAAAGAATATGGTTGTTTCGGCTGCCATGATATCGAAGGAATGAGAGATATTGATGAGATTGGCCCGTTCTTAAGAATCGATAAACTCGAAGAAATGGTGGCCGATGAGCTTAACTCCCTAGGTGATAAACCCTTAGAGGAGTTTGATTTCGGACAACTTCATGATATTTCAAAATCGAGGACAGCTTACTTAAGACAAAAGCTGGAAAATCCTCATGCGTTTCGGGATGATGCCAGAATGCCCCAATACAACTTTACCGAAGAAGAGACAGAAGCTCTGTTGACGCTGCTTTTAGGTTTTTCCAGGGAAGAACCTTTGGCCAGGTATAGAGTTGAAAAAGGGCTTAGTGATTATCAGCCAACAGGAGAGTTCGCAGAAATATTGAATGATGTCAAATGTTTGAGCTGCCACAAGATCTACGGGAACGGTGCTGATTATGCTCCGGATTTGAGTATTGAAGGCAGCAAAATCACAGAAGAATGGCTGATGAATTATTTGAAATCACCGGACATAATAAGGCCATTGAGTGAGCAGATGCCTAAGTTCAATCTAGGGAAGAAGACATCAAGGATGCCACTGCAGCTCTCCAAAGATGAAGTCAGCATCACTGCAGACTACATTATGAATGTCTTGGTTTCTGATGAAATCCCGAAGGGTTTTTTAAAAGGAGAAGTTATATCTCAGGCCGATATTGATGAAGGTCAAAAAATATATTTTGAAAAAGGATGTAGCGCCTGTCATCAAATTGAAGAAAATGGAGGAGCCGTTGGCCCTACTTTGACTTCAGTGGGATTGAGATTGAAACCAGGCTATATCTATAAACATTTGTTGAATCCAAGTTTAATCAATGCAAAAACCGTAGAGCCGGATATGGACTTATCTGAGGAAGAAGCCTTGAGCCTGACGAAATTCTTAATGAATTTGAGAAAAAAATAAAAAGATACATCGAAATATGGAAACAAAATATACTTTTTGGATCAAGTTATCTTTTGTGATTGTTTTTGTCCTGATGTCTATCTGCTGTACGCAGCAGACAAACATGACAGATTCGAAGATTTCTGTAAATTTTAATATCCGTGATGGAAAGAGACTGTTCCTGCATTTTTGCTCACCTTGTCATGGAGAAAATGCCGATGGATCAGGCAGATATTTTCCTACACAGATAGATCCCCAGCCTCCGGATCTCACCAATCCTGATTATGTCCTCAAGACTCGAGAGGAAGAAGTGTTTGGAGTTATCAAGCGAGGATCTCAAGAGATCGGCAAATCGAATTACAGCCCTCCCTACGGAAAAGTCCTCCAGGATGAGGAAATAAGAAATATAATCGACTACCTTTATTCTCTTAAAAAGAACGATAAAGATCCTTTGGAGGAAACAAAAAAAGATTAGTTCTTCTGTTATTTTTCCCAGCGATATTTTGTATAAGCGGCCGGAAGATGAACCAGATGGCATTTGCCACAGCTTTCCATGCCAATGCCCATCATGAGTCCCTGCACCTGTTCCGGATTAAGGGTAGCTGGGTTCTTCAGGGCCTGCCCCAGGTTGTCGATCATTCCCTGGATTTCATCATCCACATAATACTTCCTTTCGGATGTCCCATGGCAGTCTCCACACGTGTCTTTTAATGTTTGAAACCGTGCATTGAATCCTTCGAAATGTTTAAGAGCGTTTTCAATCTGACCTTCTTGTAGATCCACCATAATTCCCACAAAATTTAAATCAAAATTTTGCATGAGTTTGGCAAAATTCACGTACTCATTGGTCAAAGGGTCTGAAACTTCTACGCCCTTAAAATCCATCCAGTGGTATTTTTGTTGAACCTTAACCATACTTGCCACATGACAGTCATGGCACACTTGTCCGATTTTCTCAAAGGCGGCCATCACTTTCCCTTGCTCTCCGCTGTTGAGGGCTTCTCCGAGTTCATTGACAGGTCCCATGGGATACTGGTTTTCCCATTCAGGAACCACCTTTGAGATCTCTGTGTACTTGGCTTTGAAATTTTCAAAATTTGGCATAACATTTTCCATGTCATTCTCAAGTAGATTGACCAAGATTCCACTCATGGGAACTGCCATTTCCATCATTTGCATCATGTAGACAGGCATTTCTGTCTGCGGTGGATACATAGCATCCAGGGCACTTGGAGGCGGAGCAAGAATACTTTTAAGATAAGCATTCTCCTGTTCGAGAGCCGCGATTTCTTCCGCCTGGTTGTTTGAACAACCGAAAGTGACAATCAGAACAGCTAATAAGAGTAAAACAAATTTTTTCATTTTCCCTCCTAAATTTCTTAATCCCATAGCATTTATATTTTTAATAGGATATATAAATGAAATTAAAAGTCAAGCAAGAAATTTATTAGATTAAAAAAAAACGATTTAATGCGTTATGTATTCAGAATGGATTCTTTGAGACCCGTAAATATTTTCCTCTGCTTATCTATGTGTAAGAAATAATAGACAGCAAAAAATCCACACACAATGGTAAGAATTATTGGATATACAATTTGTTCGGTTCCAAACCCAATCCATACGTAGCCGAGTATGAGGAGAAAACCGGTTAAAAGATGTCCCATAACTGTATATGCGTTTGCCGGAGCAAGATCAAAAGAATTGTCAAAATGTCTTTGAGATAATCTTATTGCTTTCCAAAAAAATGGAAGAGACAAAAATCCCACTAAAGTAATTAAAGGCAAAATTGAAAGGACGACACCTACGGCCAAAGAAAGATAGGTCAGGATGATAAGAATAATAAACCCTAAAACAGCTTTTTTTCTTCCCAATCTGACGACAAGGTTTTTCTTTCCCACACTTTTGTCGGCAAGATAATCAGGGAATTCATTGATATAGAGAACGGCTGCGATGAGAAAGGCAATGGGAAGGCTGGCCAAAATGGGCTCGACAGCGATGTGTTGTGTTTGTACATAGAAAGCACCCAATGTCATCAGAACTCCATAGTTGAGGCCCACCAGGAGTTCTCCAAATCCCCTGCTTCCCCAATTAAAAAGAGGCGAACTGTAGAACAGACCTGAGATGACGCCAACGATCCCAAGGATAAGAATCATAATTCCAATTTTGAGTGCAAGGTAGATCCCGATCAATCCTCCAAATAAAAAGAAAAGGCCTCCACCTACTAAAACCTCCAACGGCGACAACAGGCCGAGCTGTATCATTCTGCTTCCTCCACTAAAAGGCCGGACAAACTCTCGGTTTGCTTCATCATTACCGCTTTTGTGATCAAAGTAATCATTTATAATGTTTGTGCCCGCATGGAGGAATAATCCCCCCAAAAGAGCGAGAAAAAAATATCCTAAATGAAAAATCCCTGTTTTTGCCCAGGCTACAGCCGTACCTAAAAGGATAGAAATGGCAGAAGCCGTAAAAAA
>CAZEWV010000004.1:0-26955 GCA_964516025.1 uncultured Eubacteriales bacterium | reverse complement strand
GAGAAAGAGATCAGATTGATCGTCTATATTTCCCGGGATCTCGGGTTTTAAAAAATGAGGGCTGGAATCAAAAGGAGGAGGCCTGAAAGAGGGATATCGTTGATTGAAAATCTGATAAGTATGACACTATTTCTTTTTATCGTTATGGGAGTGCTCGAAGTTTTTTCTTTGAGCCGGAATCATTTTATAGAAATCAAAACCAGTCAAGAGACTAACATGGCAGCGTGTTCAACTTTAGACAAAATCAAAGCAGATCTTCAGCTCTGCGGCGGAGGATTCACTGAACTCAGCCTCCCGGGACTGGTAGAATCCCTTAGAGCGGAAAGCAATATCCTTATTTTGAGAAGGGTCGAACAAAGATTCTCTCTTGCCTATGATCTCTCGGCTGGCCAGACAAGAATTTCTCTTTTTGATACTTCGGACTTTAAAAAAGGAAAGGAACTCTACATTGCAGACGCCGTAAATAGGGAAATTCAAACAATCTCTTCTGTAGAAAGTACCGGTGCAGTTCTTTCCTCTCCTCTTATAAATTCCTATAAGACAGAGAAATCCAATCTCAGCCTGTTGACTAAGATCTCTTTCTATCTCGACAAGAGCAAAAAAATCCTCCGAAGGAAAGTCAACTCCAGCCCTGCCCAACCATTGTGTGAAGAGGTTGACTCCTTCGAGTGCTCTTATTCACCTGATACCAACCTGGTAAAAATTCGTCTCGCTCTAACCTTAAATCCGGAGAAAGTCTATGAAATTTCTGTCTTCCCTAAGAATACGGCTCTATCCACTTCCCGGTAGAATCCGGTTCACAAAGCGACATGGCTCGATCACGCTTCTTACTCTTTTTATTTCCTTTGTCTTTTGTTCACTTGGAATGGGCATGCTCCTAATGTCACAAATCTATATGAAAATCAGTGCCTACAAAAAAGATACAATCCTTTTAAATTATGCCTCTGAAAATGGAATAAAGCAGGGCTATGCCTTCCTTATGGACAGAATCTCAGGACAGTCAAGCCCCATACTGCTTTCCGATTTGGAGATAGAGGCTCTCAAGGAAGATACACTCCAAGGCGGGACTGACATCATAGAAAAATTGATGGGAACGGAAATCCCCCTTTATAAGACTTCCAGCTGGAATTGGATGAGTTGGGAATACCAAACCGCATGGGCACTGGACCACATGGAAATAGAAGAAAAATCGTTTCAAGCCAATTTTTCTGTTTTCATCGAATCAAGGGGAACACTTCAAAACATTAAATCTATCAAAACCTCCGCACTTAATCTGGAAATGGAGGTTTTCTCCGGATATCTCCAGCTGGCGAAGCTTTCCTTTCTTGTGGATCAAGATTTGACATCCGAACAAAAATCCGATTTTATCGCTCTTAATCCTGTGGAATTTATGCAGTCGGTAGACAACAAACTCCAGCCACAAATCAGATTTTCCGGAGATAATATCCTCCCCAAAACCGCAGTTCCCCAGATAGAAAAAGCCCTAAAAATCAATCTATTCCAACCGCAGTCTCTGCCCATCTCCCAGCTGCGGCAGGCACTCGGGCTGGAGCCAACGGAAGAATCCATTCCGGAAGGCGTTTACCTTATCCAGGACGATTTTGGACTGGGAGGTGTTTTTGTTCAGGGTGATTGTGATGAATTGATCCTGGCGATCGAAGGGGATTTTCAGGTTTTGTCTTTTACCATAGGAGAAAGAGTCTGGGTGCTCAAATTCAGCCTCAATCCGCAAAACACTCAATTTATCACACCCGAGGAGATCAAGGTTTTCGAAAATATCCCAGAGGGAATTGTGATTGTCAATGGAGCCGTCCACTCTCTCGGCGGAGGAATTATGAACTCATCAGGACAGGCCGTGCTCGTCTATGATGAAGAAATCCCCAGTCTTCTCAATGGAGTCAACCTCACAATCATTTCATCTGACACGGTCACCATTTCTTCTCACCTCATTCACCAAGGGCTCAAGTGGCAGGAGGGCATCCCCTATATTAAAGAGTCAAAATCCATGCTTAATATCTTTGCAACCGGGCAAGATCTCTTTAGTGAGACAAAAAAGACAGGACAAATTGTTTTAGACAAAGATGCCCCGCAAAACCTGGTCATCAACGCATCCCTTACCGCTTCTGGAGATGGATTTTCAATAGAAGGTGAAGACAAAACCGTGCAGCTCCTCGGAAGTCTCCAAACAGCCAATTACACCTCTAATGGAAATACACTTAAAGTCAAACTCGACGAACGCTTTATTAATGAGAGCGATCTTCTCATTAATACGCCAAAAACTTCTCAACCGGTACTGACAATCTCCTCTCTGAAAATAAGAGGCTGGAATGAAAAATAACTCAAAGGATTTTTCGAACTTGGGATTTTCTCTCATCGAAGTGCTTATCTGCCTCTTTATCCTGTCCATTATGATTGGAATGTCATCCACATCCTTTTTGTCTCTGTCTCCAAAATATAAGCTTAAAAAAGCAGCCTGGGAAATCAGTTCGCGTCTAAACTATGCACGTTATCAAGCCGTTTTTAAGGGGGAAAAAGTGAGAGTCCGTTTTGATTCTCCCGGGTACAAAATCGAACAATACGATGACAATCAAAATTTGTGGACGTTAAAACTGGAAAGCATTTTGGAAGGCGTGACGGTCAACGCCAATAACAGCCCTCTTTTTCATCCGGGTGGGACGGTCTCCAACCTGGCTTCTATCTATGTGACCAACTCCTGGGGACAATACAAAATCACCATCGCTATCACCGGCCGCATAAAAGTTGTCTTAATTTAATTGGGGACAGGCCCCATTTTTTTCCGAAAAAATGGGGCCTGTCCCCAATTAAATTATTTTTCAAATACGATCTTGCCGTCGACGATGGTGTAAGTGACTTCGGCCTGAAGGATTTCTTCCTCGGGAATCTCTATAAGATTCCTATCAAAAATCGTAATGTCGGCAAGTTTCCCCTCTTCTAAGGATCCTCTTATATCGTCTTCGAACGCAGCGTAGGCGTTATTGATCGTGTAGGCCTTGATGGCTTCTTCCACTGAGATTCGTTGTTCCGGGAACCATCCCCCTTCGGGTTCACCTGTCAACGTTTTACGGGCAACCGCTGCATAGATGAGATATTTCGGATGCATATGATAGAGGGCCGCGCTCGTGCCGGGCCAGTCCGATCCAAAGCTCAGAAGGGTTCCATTATCTAGGAGCGATTTAAAAGCATATGCGCCCTTGCAGCGTTCATAGCCGATGCGTTCTTCCATCCACCGCATATCGTCCGAGATGTGATAGGGATTGACTTCGGCAATCACGTTGAGAGCCTTAAACCTGGAAAAATCCTCTGGACGTATCACCTGGGCATGGATCACACGGAATCCGGTTAAATCCATGCCTTCGTTTTTCAGCCGCTCGTAGAGATCGAGCATCTCGGCCACACCTCTTGTACCGATAGCATGGACATTCGACACAAATCCCGCCTCAATCCCCTCTTTAATAAGGTCATACATCTTTTCCATATTGCGGATCTGCATCCTTTCATCATCCGAAGTGTGGCGGCGCCAGTGGCCGTAATTGTCAGGTTGATCATTATAGGGTTCATAAAACAGAGCACTGTGTGTCCCCATAATTCCATCGATGTAACCTTTCAGCGCTCCGTATCTCAGCCAGGAATCCTTTTGTTTGGTTTTTGGATGAAGCCCCATGGTGAAGCCATCTTCTCCGAGTTGTTTTCCCCGGGACAGATCAGGCCTCAACCAAACACGGCATGTCAACTCGCCGTTCTCCTGAAGTTCAATAAAACGCAAAGTTTGATCGGGCCTTTCAATGTCGTGGACCTCGACGATCCCGGCCTCCCTCAGAGCCTTAAGAGCTGCACGGCTCTCGTCAAGGAGGCGCTCAGGGGATTTTTTCTTGATGGTCTTTCTCATCATCTCGTAGGCCGGAGAAGGCCTGACGATAACACCCGTGGGCTTCCCATCCCCGTCAATGACCATACCATTATATATACTATCGTCCATCCCGGCCGCTTTGAGTGCGGCTGAATTGGCCATATATTCTTTGTAATCAAATCGGCAGATAAAGACAGGATTGTCGGGTGTGAGATCATCGATCATGTATCGTGTTGGCCGCCAGGCTTTTCTCTTCCTTGTCGTTATCTCACCGGCATCTCCTGCAGCCCACTGCTCGTAAGCCCCCCAAAGTCCCTCGGTGATCCATTCGTCTTTGTCCAGGAGTTCTACAACCCGGGCAATTTCCTTCTTTAATCCCTCTTCATCGGAAACCATCATCAAATTGGCATCGTTGATAAGGGCCCCGGCCCGGCCGTAATGGACATGCCCGTCGATCATTCCCGGCGTAACAAATGCCCCCTTTAGATCGATAACCCGGGTATTCTCTCCGATGTATTTATCGGCCTCTCCTTCAACATTAAACACGGCGGTGATTGTGTTGCCGGTTATAACCATGTCGCGGGCTCTGGGATTGTCCTTATCGACGGTGTAGATATCCCCATCCAGAAGAACGAGGTCTGCCGGAGGCAGCGGTTCTTCCACTTCCTTTTTACAGGACATGAAGCTGATGAGGACTAGGACAAATAGAATTATTACAAAAGACGAGAATTTCCCTTTACTCATGATTACTCCTCATGTATTCCGGAATGGATTTTTCGAAATTCCAGAGAGTCACGATTATATCTTTGAGAAATTAAGATTGTCAAAGAAAACAATTGTAAAAATACTCAATTCAGTTTTTTTGTTTGATTTTTCCCAACATAAATCGAACATTGATTGAATGACTAACTTATTGTATATTTTGTAAAGTAAAGAGGGACATTAAAACAAAGGAGGGAAAATTATGTTTGCACGCCTCCTCAGAATGCATATCCAGGAAAATCAAACCTACAGAGCGGTCAAGATTTTTAAAGAAAGTGTTATCCCCATGTGCAAAGATCAGAAAGGGTACTCGGGGGCTCTATTTTTGTGTGACGAGAAAACAAGCACGTGCCTTCCTATAACCCTATGGGAAACAGAAGAGGACATGATAGAGACCGAAGAAAGCCGGTTTTTTCAGGAACAGCTTGTCAAATTTATGGGGCTGTTCTCAGAACCTCCTATTCGGGAAGCCTATGAAGTGATCTTTAAAGATTGATAGGGAAGAAAGAAAGCCCATATTCGTCAAAAGAGACAGGAATGATTAAATCGCGCCGGATCTCTGCGAAAAAAATTTTCGATATTACTCTCTTTGTGGCCGTCTGGGTCTTTACAATCTGGCTTCTCTATCCTATATTAACGGCGAGTTCACTCGAATCCTGGGATACTAAAACATTTTTCTACAGGACAGTCCTCGGGATCGCCATCATGCTTATCTTTTTTGGCAAGACCATCTTTGATCTCTTTTTTCCTCTTGATTCATCAAAGGGCGAGTCCCTTCTGCAAACAATTTTTCTTACACTTTACGGCCTCATAGTTGTCACAGGAATTCTTTACGTTGCCGGCCGGTTGGTCATCCTATATTTTAAGAGCAGCAATGCGGAGTTCTTTTCTTTGTAGTCTAAAAAAATCAGGAGTTAGAAATGAAAAACAAGATGTTTAGGAAAGGAATGCAGCTTGCACTCTTCATATTGTTCTTGTGGAGTTGCAGCCCCATCTCCTGCAAACCAGAGGGTGCAATTCTCACCAGCTTGGATGGAAAATCGACTCAGGTTGCCCATATGGAAGAGATTATCACCAGCATCATGGAGAAAGCCCACATACCGGGTCTTTCCATGGCAATCATCAATGATAATAAAATTGTCTATACCAAGGGTTTTGGCCTCAGGAGTAATGACTCCACCCTGACCATAGACACCGAGACTATCATGGGAGCGGCATCGTTAAGCAAAACGGTCTTTGCGTATTTGGTGATGCTACTGGCGGACGACGGAGTCATCGATCTGGACACCCCTCTCCAGGATTACCTGCCAGAGCCATTACCTGACAATCCCCATTACAGCGATCTCCGAGGCGATGACCGCTATAAACTGATCACCGCTCGCATGGTACTCAGCCACACCACCGGTTTCCCAAACTGGCGATTCCTCACCCAGGACAACAAACTGGCATTTCTGTCGGAGCCGGGTACAAGATTCGGATATTCCGGGGAAGGAATTGTCCTGTTACAAAGTGTTGTAGAGCAGATCACCAGTAAGAATCTTGAGACGTTGGCACAGGAGAGAATTTTCCAACCGTTGGAGATGACCCGGACGAGCTATGTCTGGCAGAAATCCTACGATGAAAATTATGCCTCCCCCCATGATCGCTATGCCCGATCCAGAAGTAAAGGCAAACGCACAAAGCCGGATGCGGCAGGATCCATGCAGACCACCGCCACAGATTATGCACGATTTATCACCGCGCTACTGGCATCCGATGGACGGCGAGTACCTCTGGCTGATGCCATGTTCGAGAAACAAATCAGCATCACCTCGCCACGGATGTTTGGTCCGCGCTCGTTCGATGACACCCACGATTACACCAATATCGAACTGGGATGGAGCCTTGGTTTTGGGCGTTTTGCCACCGATAATGGCCAGGCTATCTTCCATACTGGCAACGATTTTGGCTACCAGAATTATACGGTCACACACGTGGATGCAGGAATCGGACTTGTGTTGTTATGCAACAGCGACAATTTCGAGAGTGTGGCCAATGAGCTTGTGGAGGCATCAATCGGCGACACCGATTCGCCCTTCACATGGCTCGGTTATCCAGAGTATGATCCCAATATGGATTACACCCCACCACCGGAACCGGTTATCGTTGAAGTAGCTACTGATGTTTTGCGGACCTATGAAGGCAAGTTCAACTTTCAAGGGGAAACGACGATCACGGTGGAGTTGAGGGATAGGGCTTTATGGATCACTACCGATGGCACCGAGTGGACGGAGTTGCTGCCCTTATCGAGCGTTTTTTTCATGGTAAATAATGACAACACCCGCTTCCGGTTCGAAGCAGACGAATCAGGTCAAATTAATATCATGTACATCGTCATCGAAGGACTCGATTTGCCCGCTCCGAGGATAGACTGATTTACCCAAATAATATTTGGAGTTAAAAATGAAAAGTAAACTGAACAGAAGAGATTTTCTAAAAAAAGGAACAACAACAGTTTTAGGTGCTGGATTGGCCATTAAAACCGGTTTCAGCCTTTCCGCTGAAACACAAGAAGAAAGCCGTGTTGTAGAGATTAAACACCCCAGAGCTGTGACCGCAGGGCGCAAGGTTAACACACAAGCTGTAAAAGAGATGCTAAGGAAAGGAATGCTATCTTTGACAGGATCGGAAAATCCCTGGTCAAACTTCATCAAACCCGGCGAGATAGTCGGACTTAAAATTAACACGCTGGGCCGCCCACTGCTCTTTACACACCATGAACTCATCCAGGCCGTATCAGAAGACCTTATGGCCTATGGAGTCAAGGAAAACAACATCATCGTTTGGGACCGTTATGAAAGCCACATGCAGGACTGTAAATTCACATTTAATACGGATAAAGAGGGCATACGCTGTTACGGGACAGAAGCGTTAGATGAGGCCAAAAACCGCTTTGACACTGCCATGACACACAAATCTGATTTCGACGATCCGGAGAAACGCGAAGAAGGCGGTAATATCTCCAAGTTATCGCGGATTTTCACTGAGGAGTGTGACAAGATCATCAACATGGCCATCCTTAAAGACCACGGATATTCGGGTGTGACACTGTGCCTGAAAAATTTGGCCTATGGTGTCTCGGATAACAACGGAAGGTTCCACGGACCAAAACACATCGGCCCTTTCATATCCGACTTGTGTTCCCATCCACTTATAAAAAAGAAATTTGTCCTTCACATGATTGACGGGCTCGAGGCATGCTTTGATTTGGGCCCGGCCCCTAGAAATCCCAAGGCTCTTTTCACTCCGCAAACTCTCTGGCTGGGGACAGATCCAGTGGCTCTGGATACTGTGGGATTTCAGGTCATCGATGCCGAACGAAAAAAGAGAGGGCTGCCCGCTCTGGCCGAATCCGGCAGACCGATCGATCATATCGAACTTGCAGGAAAAAAGGGAATCGGGATCTCCCAACTCAACCTGATCAAACTGGACAAAATCAACCTCAGTTAGGCGCCTTTTTCAAAATAAGTCATGTTTGTCAGGCCAGATCCCGATCTAACCTGGATTATTCACGAGTCAAGGTTGCCGTAGATGCGAGGCGCGGCGGATGAAGCTGTGGTATTTCACTGCGAATCCGTCGTAACAAAGCAGATGCGGTGAGATTGGCTCGCCTCCTTGAGGTGAAAAATGTCGATTATAAATAGACAGGACATGGAAGAAGGAATATTCAGAGTGATTCGCCAAAAACCAAAGTAAAACTATGAAATTACTTATGTTGTATAGACATCGACATTTTTTTATGAATAGTTCAGGTTAATTGCAATTGGGAGAGGATTTGGATATATTGTTTGGGCTATGGAAAGATATCCTTTTACGGAGGGGAAAAATGCTTAAAAAATCGGCTATTACTCTTTTAGTTTTTATCTTTTTAACAGGGATTGTATTCTCTCAAGAACCCTACAAAACTCCGCCAAAAAATATTTTGGACATCGTCACGACACCTCGAACACCAAGAGCCAGTTTCAGCCCGACAGGAGAACTCATGGCTCTGACTGAATCGGAATCCATGCCCTCCATCGAATACATGTCCCAGCCGCTGCTGAGGATCGCCGGAATCAGGATTTTGCCCAAATACAACAGCCGCCAGGTCACTACGTTCAATACAGGTCTAACCCTGAAATCCATCAAAGACGGCACGGAAACAAAAGTGGATCTGCCCCAAGGCATAAAATTTTCATCCACACGATGGTCCTATGACGGCCGACGGCTGGCTTTGCTGCGTTATGTGGATAACGGTATAGAACTCTGGGTCGTCGATGCCCAAACCGGAAAGGCTAAAGCCCTCACAGGACCGGTCATCAACGCCGCCGTCAGCTCGGGTTTTGCCTGGCTACCGGGAAGCACGCATCTTTTCGTACATACTGTCGTCGAAGACAGAGGAGCCCCCCCACAAAAACCGACCACACCAAAGGGGCCAAACGTACAGGAACACAGCGGCAGGGTCTCAAAGGTCAGGACTTATCAGGATCTTCTTCAATCACCTCACGACGTGGCTCTCTTCGACTACTATGCGACTTCTCAAATAATGGAAATCGATGTCGCCACCGGAAACTCCCGCAAGCTCGGAACACCCGGAATCTATCTCTCTGAAAACTCCTCTCCGGATGGGAAGCTCCTCATCGTCAACCGAATTAAAAAGCCCTATTCCTACTTATACACCTACCGAAGTTTTCCACACACCCTGGAGATCTGGGACAGGGACGGCAAACTAGTCCATCTTCTGGGCGATTTTCCCCTGGCCGATCAGGTTCCTTTAAGCGGCGTCTCTACCGGCAAAAGATCTGTCAACTGGCAGCCGCTTAAACCGTCCACCCTCATCTGGGTGGAAGCCCTTGACGGAGGAGATCCCGAGAAAGAAGTCCCCTTCCGGGACAAAGTCATGACCATCTCCGCTCCCTTCACCGGAGAACCCAAAGAAGTCCTTAAGACCAAAAACAGATATTCCGGCATCAGCTGGCTCCAGACAGCAGGCATGGGTTTCCTCTCCGAACGCGATTGGAAACGAAGATGGAGGACCACATATTTGGTCAATGTCGATGATCCGAGTTTTGAACCAAAAAAGATGTTCGATCTCTCCACACAGGATTCCTATAACAATCCCGGTTCTCCGGTCAGAACGTCCACCGCAGCCGGAGAATCATTGATCCTTCAGGACAAGGACTCGATTTACCTCTCCGGCAGCGGGTCCTCCCCAAAGGGAGACTTCCCATTTCTGGATAAACTCAACCTCAAAACAATGAAGAAAGAACGCCTGTTCCAGTGCGAAGGCGAAAATTACGAACGCTTTCTGGATTTTCTCGGTGATTCCCGGAAGGAAATCATAACGTCCTACGAATCCAAAACAGAACCGCCCAATTACTGCATCTATACACTCAAGACAAAAAAGAGGGCACCGCTGACAGACTATAAAGATCCGGCTCCGCAAATGACAGGGATGAAAAAGGAGCTGATCAAATACGAACGGGCGGACGGACTCCCCCTCTACGGCACGCTCTACCTCCCTCCAAACTACAAGGAAGGAGAGCGGCTTCCTCTCGTCATCTGGGCCTACCCGCGCGAATACAACGATCCCAAACTGGCCGGACAGATCAGAGGCTCCGCATACAGGTTCACCTTTTTTAGAGGCACCTCACAGCTCTTCTTTGTCACACAGGGATACGCCCTTCTCGACGGAGCACAGATGCCGGTTCTTGGCGATCCAAAAACCATGAACGACACTTTTGTCGAACAGATTGTGGCCGCATCCAAAGCCGCCATTGATAAACTCGATGCCATGGGGATTATCGATCCCAAAAGGGTCGGCGTCGGTGGACACAGCTACGGCGCCTTTATGACGGCCAATCTTTTGGCCCACTGCGACCTTTTTGCCGCCGGTGTCGCACGAAGCGGCGCGTACAACAGAACCCTTACTCCGTTCGGATTCCAGAGCGAACGCCGCACACTCTGGCAGGCCCCCAAGATCTACTTCAAAGTTTCTCCATTTATGCACGCCCACAAGATCAATGAACCGATCCTCCTTATTCATGGTGAAGCCGATAACAATTCCGGAACTTTCCCTATTCAATCACGACGGCTTTTTCACGCTCTCAAAGGTCACGGAGCCACGGCCCGGCTGGTTATGCTGCCCAATGAAAGCCACGGATACAGGGCTAAAGAGTCAGTTCTCCATGTGCTGGCCGAAATGATCGAGTGGTTCGATAAATACGTAAAAAACAAATAGAACTTCAGTTCGATTTCGCAAAGAACCGTACAATCGTACTAAACAGTTTTTTTACAATTCTTCGTACTACATATATAATTAATAATATCGATTGAGTGTTTGTGTTGAAGATACTCTGAAATGAGGTACAAAATGAAACGGAATAGATTCAGATTCTGTAATATCGCTCTTCTGATGACTTTCCTGATGATCACTCTTTCTACCGCAGGTCAACAGTCCAATGCTATTGCAGACAAAGAGATTTCTATTGCTTCCTGGCTAAAACTTGGCCCTTTTTCGCCCCCCTTTCCCGCTTTTCACGATTCTAAGAATAACGAATTTGCCCTCGAAGACTTTCTCAGATTCAATGAAGTCGATGTTAAAAAAATGAAACCACAAGTCGACGGCACATTCACGTGGCATGATGGTTCCATTGCTGTGTGGCAAACCATTCAGGCCAGAGATCAAGAAATAAAAGTGGAATATGACTCTGAAGGTCCGGCTACGGCCTATTTGGCTGCCTATATTGATACCAAAAAATTTACAACGGGACAGATTCGCATTGCAAGCCGGCAGCCTTTCCGCGTTTATCTAGATGGGAGGCGCATCCGGACAAAGGCAGAATACAATACAACCGAAGCAGAAAGAATCAGAATCAATGTCAATCTGGATGCCGGAGTCCATCTCCTTCTCATCAAATCCGTCTATAAAAAGATGGGAAATTTCTCCTGGGGACTGCGCGCTTCTCTGAATTACACTGATAGAATAGAAGACCCCCGGCCAAAAATCACACTCTCTTCAAAACAGCGCATGACCATCTCCCATCTCCTCGATGGCCCCAAAGTCACCAATGTGTCCATCTCACCAGACGGAAGCTTGACCGCTGTCTTTTTCCGTGAAACACAACCACCCAGCGATGCTACAGAGTCCTGGATAGAACTCTACCACACAGAAAATAGAGAGCTATTTCAGACATACAGAGGGGGAACCCGCATCTCCAGTATCAATTGGGCATCGACCGGAAATAAATTTTCGTACACCACCAGAGACAATTCCAGAGGAACGATTTGGATTGCCGATATCGACACCGGCCAATCCCGGCCACTTCTGAGGAACATCAGGGACCTTGGACCCCACACCTGGTCTCCCGATGAAACGTATCTCATTTATTCCATAAGTGAACAGGGAGCCGAGGACCGTCCTGGAGTCAAAAGGCTCATAAACATGGCCGATAGACAGCCCGGATGGCGGGACAGAAGTTTCCTCTACAAAGTCAACCTGGTCTCAGGAGCTCGACAGAGATTGACGGCCGGCCAGCTTTCGACAGCGCTTAACAGCATCAGTCCCGATGGACAAAAACTTCTCTTTACACGGACTACCGAAGACTACACAGAGCGGCCTTACTCAAAAACAGAGATTTTTGTCCTCGACCTTAAGACTCTGCAGCCCCGCCTGCTTTGGGAGGAACACTGGTTTAACGGAGCCCAGTGGAGCCCCGATGGACTGCGGCTTCTTATTCTCGGCGGACCGTCGGCTTTCGGCTCATTGGGAATAAACCTCCCCAACAGCACAGTTCCTAATGAATATGACACCCAGGCTTATCTTTTCGACCTAGCTACAAACAGCATCGAGCCCATTTCAAAAAATTTCGATCCAGCCATAAACCAGGCCGTGTGGAGTCAAACGGAAAACTGCATTTATTTTGTTACAAACGACCGCTCCTTCCGGAATCTTTACAGGTATAATCTCCTCACAAAAGAATTTGATCACATCGAATGCGGGGTGGAAGTTCTTGGAGCCTTTAGCCTGGCTAAAAAAAAACCGGTGGCCGTGTACACGGGTTCGAGCGCAGCAGTTCCTCCTAAATCATTTGTTATCGACTTGAGGACAAGAGAATCCCGTCTCCTTCTCGATCCGGGGAAGGAAGATTTTTCCGGTGTTTCGTTTGGAGATGTCAAGCGCTGGACATGCAAAAACAAAAACGGTGTGGAAATCGAGGGACGAGTATACTACCCACCGGATTTTTCACCCAGCAAAAAATATCCCTGTATCGTCTACTATTACGGCGGCACATCCCCTGTCACACGAGATTTTGGAGGCCGCTACCCTAAAAATCTCTGGGCAGCTCAGGGCTATATTGTCTATGTCCTCCAGCCCAGTGGAGCCACAGGTTTCGGCCAGAAATTTTCCGCGGCTCATGTCAACGACTGGGGGCTGACGGTAGCTGATGAGATCATCCACTGTGTCACTCAATTTCTCTCGGCCCATTCGTTTGTTGATTCCAATCGATTGGGGTGCATCGGCGCATCATACGGCGGGTTCATGACCATGCTGATTCAGACAAGAACAAGTATTTTTACGGCTGCGGTAGCTCATGCCGGTATCAGTTCCATCTCCAGCTACTGGGGAGAAGGCTTCTGGGGCTACTCCTACAGCGCCTACGCTGCAGCCAACAGTTTCCCCTGGAACCGAAAGGACATCTACATCAACCAAAGTGCGCTGTTTAATGCGGACAAGATCTCAACACCCCTGCTTCTCCTACACGGCACCGTCGATACCAATGTCCCTCCAGGTGAAAGCACACAGCTTTTCACTGCCCTCAAACTGCTCGGAAGGGAAGTGGAATATATCCAGATATATGATCAAGACCATCACATCTTGACTTACAATAAAAGAATCCTCTGGACTAAGACCATTATTGCCTGGTTTGACCACTGGTTGAAAGGAGAATCGGATTGGTGGTATTACCTGTATCCGAGTAAATAAATGAACGAGAATTTTGCCCGGATTATTCATAAAAAATAGGAGGAGATAATGAAAAAAACTTTATCTTTTTTAATCGTTGTCTTTTTGTCTTCGGCTTTGGCCTCCAACCTTTCCGCCGCAAAGTCCACCCAGGAGACAGACGTCGAAATAAAGACCGTTCAGCCTTTTGCCTACTGCTGTATCCACCATGTGGGGCCTTTTACAGAAATCGAAAATGTCATCAGCCAGCTTTTCCCCGTCATGCAGAGTCAGAATATTTTCCCTGACAGCGCCATGATCGGGGTGTACTACAGCAACCCCCAGATTGTGGCCCCAGAAAACATGGAATGGGAGATAGGATTTCCCTGCTCCGCTCAGGCGAGTCCTCTCAAACCTCTGGTAAAAAAGGTGTGGTCATTCGAGCAGGTGGCCTCCGCAATCCACACAGGACCCTACGAAAAAACTGGAGAAACCTACATCAGAATCTTCGAATGGATGGAAACAAACGGTTATGAGCAGGCCGGACCCGTGCTGGAAAGATATCTGGACATGCCCTCACCCGATATTGATCCGGCTACGCTTCGGTCCGAGATCTGGATCCCGGTGCAGAAAAAATAGACAATCCCGGAGGCGTTCAATGCTTGTCCGCTATCGGATAAATGTAAATGGATCGTCGGGAAAAATGATTTGAGGCAGAGAATTTTGATCAAAAGCATCAAGACGGAGAAGCCACAATCCGATGCCGGCGGCGCCCTGCATCAGTCCTGTTTGTGCCTGAAGGAATTCAGGACGGGCACGGTGTTCGGCTTGGATCCATTTCATTCCGCTGTCTGTTTTTGTGGCTCTGTTCAGTAGATCATTGGTGAGTTGACGTACAAAATCGATATAGTCCTTCCTCTCAAACTCCCTGTGTAGGTTGAGAAAAAAACCGGCCACTCCCGCCGAACCGCAGCATACACCGACATTGTTCCAGTAACCGTCAGTCTCGTTCTCAGGAATTCCGCTCTCCAGGATGGCTTTGGCCCCCTTTTCGACCCAGTCCATCCATTCTTGGTCCCGGGTTATCTGAAAAAGACGGTAAAACAGCCTGGCCGTTCCCACGGGACCATGGCACCACCCCAGGTAATAGAGGTCTTCGCCTTCAGGTTCATGATGGAAAATCAGACAGACATCTCCCTCGGTCAAAGCGGCCGCTTTGAGGTAACGGGCCCCTGCAAGGGCGGCAGACAGGAATTCCTCCTTTTTTGTCTCCATATATAGAGAGGCTAAAAAATAGGCAATTCCGGCTGTTCCGTGTGAAAAGTTGGGCATATATCTTGGATAATCCGGATCCATTGCCCACTTCATTCCATTTTCGACCGTTTCACCAAGCTCGACAAGTCTTTTCCCGGCAAGTTCAGCAAGGTTAAGCAGCAATCGGTCTCCCGTTTCCTTATAGGCATAGATTAGGAAAAGACCGGTCCCAGCGGTTCCGCTGATAATGTCGGTTGTTTGGCTCCACTCTATTCCCTGGCCAATCTCTTCTGCAGAATCTCTCAGAAACTGCAAACATGTTTCAAATCCTTCGAGATATTTCACATCTTCAAAAGCCTTATAGGTTTCAAAGAGAGCAAAACCAATGCCCGATATCCCCGAATAGAAACCCGTGGATTTTTCTTCAGAAAGAGTACTTAAGAGATGGTCGGCCCCTGACTTAGCGGCATTGAGATACTGGACATCTCCTGTCGAATAATACATCTCCAGAAAAAAGAGAACGATACCAGAGTTCCCGCTGTAGAGCCAGCTGTCTGTGGTTGTGTTTTCGTCCGGCACGGCCGGCCAGAGTGTCCCATCCTCACTCGAGACAGCCGAAGATTGAATCCAAACGGCTGCTTCAAAAGCCGCATCCAGATAAAGTCTTTTTTTCTGCCTGGAACAGGAATTCGAGACCATGAAGATTGAACACAAAATAACCACAAAAAACAGAGCATTGACTTTAAACGTTTTCATAAACCTCTTCTCCAATGTAATTTCTTAAGAGACATCCGGAATTTGAGAGACCGTTTTGACTGGATCGATAAGCAAACTGATGACAAGATTGGCCTGGTGATGGGCGGCAATCCCCACTCTGGGGGCCATCAAACCCTGTCCGGATTGGGCGGCTTTTTCCAGATCTCCAACAACAAAGATCCTCTCGCTCAAGCGCCAGGTCTTGATACTGTTGCTGTCCCCATAACCGGCCAAACCCGACGCGCAAATAAGAAAGGTATCAGGCAGACATTCCGCAGCCGTCTCCAAAAGCATTTTTTTCTCTTCAGCACGATCGAAGCATTCCACTAAAACATCTGCTGATTTAAACATATCGTGCAAATTATTTCCGGTTATAATCTTTCGAAAGGTTTTGACTTGGACATAAGGATTGATCTTCGCCAGAATAGTCTTCATTGCTTCTGTTTTATATGTACCGATCTGATCGATAGTGAACTGCTGGCGGTTCAGATTGCTGGGCTCGACAACATCGTAATCCACAAGGATCAGATTCCCCAATCCCATCCGGGTAAGAGCAATAGCCACGGCAGATCCCAGTCCACCAAGGCCAGCCACACCAACTGTGCCCTTCTTTAATTTGTCATGGATGCCGGGTGTGTGACGAGCTATCAAAAGAGTTTCCAGTTCGCCAGCAGGAGGGATTTCTCCTCGTTTGATGAGAACCAGCCGGTCTTCTCCCTTTAAAATAAAATTTTCTTCTGCAGGGAAACCATTGACAATCAGCACATCCGCACCCGGTTTAATCAAATCCCTCACATGCCCCACAGTCGAAGCCACAGGAATAGACTGCTCACGCTCGTTGACCAGAATATTTATTTTTCTATCGCTCAAGAGATCCATCCCCGGACAAATCTAATGTGCTTATATCACAGGCGAAAAATCGGTTCAACTACTCATAGCGCAGAGAATCCACGGGATTGGACCGGGCTGCCTTAACCGCCTGGACAGAGACCGTTACCCAGGAAATAACTACAGCCGCAAACGCCGCTCCCAGGAAAAGGACAATATGATTATTGATATTAATCCTGTAGGCAAACCCGCCAAGCCAGAGACGCATAGCCAGGTATGCCAACGGCAGTGCGATGACACTTGCCACCAATACGAGCCTTGTGAACTCTTTGGAAAGAAGTACGATGATCAATGAGTCCGATGCCCCGAGAATTTTGCGAATCCCGATCTCCTTGGTCCTCTGCTCGGACTCAAAGGATGCCAGACCAAAGAGGCCCAGGCACCCGATAAATATGGCCAGCCCGCTGAAATACACAAAGAGCTTCCGGAGCCGTTCCTCGGATTGATAGCGCTGTTCAAAAACCGTGTCGAGAAAGAAGGAATTAAAGGGACTTTGAGGAGCAAATTTCTTCCAAGTCTCCTCAATGTATCCTAGAGTTTTGCTCACGTCTTCTGTCTGGATCTTAATCGAAATCAGCCGGAATCCACCCTCCCGGAGAAAGAAATTCATCGGAACGATAGGATTGCGGAGCGTTGTGAAGTGAAAATCATTAATCACCCCGATCACCTTGAAATAGAGCCTGGTTTTCCCATAGGTTTGGACAACCGTTTTCCCCACAGGATCGTCCCAGCCAAAACGTCTGACAGCCTCCTCATTGAGAAGGACTGAACCTGCGTTTTCTAAATTCCGACCCTCCTGTCTGGCAAAACGGGAATCCGTGGGGAACTCTTTCGAGAAATTCCTCCCCTGGAGCAGCTCGATTTCGTAGGTGTCGAGAAAGTTATAGTCAATCTCATTAAAAATCAACTCAATCCTCTCTTCATCCTGGGCCCCTTCCCAGGTAACATCATTGTACATCCCGATCGAGCTGGGAAGTTGATTGGATTGAGCCACTCCCCTGATCTGCGGATTCTGCAACAGCGCCTCTCTCAGCGGCTGAATGTCCATTTGAATCTCACTGTTGTTATTCCGGAGAACAACGATCTGATCCTTTTTGAATCCAAGGTCCTTATTACGCATAAAATGGAGCTGTTTTCCAAAGATCAACGTGCATGCAATAAGGAAAATCGAGATGCTGAATTGAGAAACGACTAGAATCTTCCTAAACATCGATCCTTTCATTCCCGTCCGCAGTGTCCCTTTTAAAACCAGGGCCGGCTTAAAACCCGATAGGAAAAGAGCGGGATAGCTTCCGGAGAGAAGCCCCACCAGTAAAACGATCCCGAAAAGCCCCAGCAGGATACCTGTCCTCCCAATGTCGGAAAATTGGATGGATTGGCCGGTCAGAGAATTGAGCATCGGGAGAGATATGTAGACAAGCAACGACGCAAAAACAACGGAAATGACAGAAAAAATAAGGGTTTCTCCCATAAATTGTTTGATCAACTGTCTTCGGGTTGCACCGACAACCTTTCGCATCCTCACCTCTTTGGCCCGGCTAGCCGAGCGTGCTGTGGACAGATTCATGAAGTTGATGCAGGCCGTCAGGATGATGAGAAGTCCCACGGCCAAAAAGATATAGATGGTTTTGATATCTTTTGTATCGCTGACCCTGGAATAAAGATGCATTTTTTTGAACTGCTCCAGCTTCAGCACGCGTACATCCTGGGGACCTTGATACTGGCTAAAGACAATCCCAATTTTTTCTTCCATATCCTGAACGGAATGATCCTCTGGGAGGAGGATATAGGACACTAACTGCTGGCTAATCCAGTTTGTAAAAAACGAAGGCGAAGCCAGACTCTCAACGGTTCTAAATGAGATAAGGATATTCGGATTCATATTTGTGGACTTGGGGTGGTTCCGGATCACTCCAGTTACGGTCAGAGGGAGATCGCCATCAATAACTAGAGATTTTCCAATCGGATCCTCTCGGCCAAAATATTTCACCGCAATGTCCTGAGTAATGATTACAAAATTCTTATCCTCGAGAGCCGTCTCTATATTTCCCGAAACAAAGGGAAAGTCAAACATCTCCAGCACTCCCGGATCCACAAAATACACTTCACTTTCATAGAACTGTTTGTCGTCAAAGCTGACCAGCCGGTTACTATAAGATAAAAAACGCGTAAACTGCACAACTTCAGGGAGTTCGCTGCTAAGCGATGGGGCCAGGGGAACAGGTGAAGACATAGCCCGAAACACACCCCCCGGACGGTGCTGTTCGACATTGACTCTGTAAATACGGTCGGCCTTTTTGTGATGACTTTCGTAACTGAATTCATACTGAACAAAAAGAAGAATGAGAAGAAAAGAGGCCATCCCCACTGCCAATCCGGCAATGTTAATAAAGGAATACCCTTTGTGCTTTCTCAGATTACGCAGTGTGACAATAAGATAGTTTTTAAACATGACAAAACTCCAATAGATAGAATTAGAAATGATTTGAGGAAGCGATTGGATAAGCTGGCACCAATACCAGAAATCAGCCCATTTTTGCCCCTTTTCATCATAGAGACTGCTGTAGATTTCATTAAAATCACCTGAAAGATAGGCCCGGTCGGATTTCGGCAGGAGACGGCGCATGAAAAACCGAGCATTCCGGGGAGGTGCATGAAATTTTTTGGTCATTTATTTTTTCTCGAAGATCAATCCGGACACTCCGGCCCACATTTTTTCATTCACTTTTTTTAAGGCCGCTAAGGCCTCCATTCCTTTTTTTGTGAGGCAGTAATATTTAACCGCCTTCCCGCCCCTTAAAGCGGTCGGCGCTCCAATCCACATTTCAAGATAATCTAGCCGGCTCATCCGGTCGAGCGGAACATAAACATTGCCGACAGACCATTTCTGGCCGGTCGAATCCACCAGGAACTCACGGATTTTAACGAGGCTGGCGGATTCGCCCAGCCGTAGGATTGCCAAGAGGATGAGTTCTTCCTTTCTGGTCAGAAAATTCATATTTGGCCTTCTTTGTTCATATTTCTTTTATGTTATAAAAGTTTTCATTTTGTTAGACGTCTCCACGCCCAAAAAAGTTGCGTAAAAATTTTTGAAGACTTTATTTTTTTGAAATGCTAAAATACCATACTCAAAATATAGAAATAATAGTTTTAATCTCAAGAGAGAGCCGAAAGCAGATCGAGATGGCTGAATCCCGCACTTGTTGACTTTAAAATATCTATGAAAACAAAGACAAGAACCATGAGTCTAAACATGATTGTAACCGTCAAGCAGGTCCCCGATACTCACGATGTCAAAGAAGATGCCATGAAGCCCGACGGCACGGTCAATCGGGCCGCCCTCCCGGCTATCTTCAACCCAGAGGATCTGAACGCTCTGGAAGAAGCCCTAAAAATCAAAGACCGTTTTGGGGGAAGTGTCACCGTCCTCACCATGGGCCCACCCAAGGCCATCGATGTTCTGAAAGACTGCCTGTACCGCGGTGTAGATGACGCCATTCTCCTTTCAGACCGCCAGTTTGCTGGCGCAGACACCTTGGCCACCTCCTATGCCCTAAAATGCGCTATAGAAAAGATCGGGAATTACGATCTCATTCTGTGCGGAAGGCAGGCTATCGACGGGGACACCGCCCAGGTCGGCCCTCAGATTGCCGAGAAATTGAAAATCAATCAGTTGACCTGTGTTTCGAAAATCCTCGATATCAGCCCGGAATCGATTTCCGTGAGACGCACATTGGATGGAGGATACGAAACTGCAAAGAGTCCCCTGCCGGTCCTGCTCACAGTCACTTCCACGGCAAACGAACCCCGTCCTCCATCTGTAAAAAAAGTCATGATTTACAAGAATATCGAGTGCCTCAAAGACGAATTCTATGAGGAGGCCTACATCCAGGACTCCACACCGGAGATCCTCAGCCACGTCAAAGAATGGAATGTCGCCTCGGTGAATGCCAATCCAAAATACTGTGGGATCGAAGGATCTCCCACCCGGGTCAAAAAGATCGAGAACGTCGTCCTATCCGCTGCCGACACAAAACGGATTCCCGACACAGAACAGGATGTAGCCCTCCTGGTCCAAGAACTCATCCAGGAACACATCTTAGGATAGGACCCCCCGATGAGTAAAAAAAGCGTTATGGTGTTTATCGAAAAAAACGACAGCAATATTGCCGACGTCAGCCTGGAACTGATCTGTATAGCGACCGAGCTTGCAGGACAACTTGATGTTCCCGTAGAGGGGATCGCCGTAGGTCACAACCTGGGGAAAGAACTCGATGTGTGCGGCCACTTCGGCTGCCGGACTGTCTATGCGGTCGATGACGAGAGACTCTCTTCGGTCACGTCAACTCCATATGCCAAAGCCGTCGCCCATGTCATCAAAAAACATCAACCTCAGATCGTCCTCTTCGGCGCTACAACCACAGGAAGAGACATCGCACCCAGAGTCGCTTCGGAGCTCCGATGCGGATTAACTGCCGACTGCACCTCGCTTCAAATTGGAGAACATACCCTTAACGGCAAAACGTATGGAAACACTCTCCTTCAGATCCGTCCCGCATTCGGCGGGAACATTATTGCCACCATTGCCTCACCGGAAAGCCGGCCGAGCATGGCTACAGTCCGTGAGGGAGTCATGAAGATGAGCGTTCCGGACACAACAAAAAAAATCGATATCATTCGGGAAAACTACATATTTTCCGATGATGATTTTATCACGGAAGTGATTGAAGTCGTGAGTGAGCAAAAGTCCGTTGACCTCAAGTCAGCCCAGATAGTTGTTTCAGCTGGAATGGGAGCGACAACTCCTGAGGCTTTTAATTTGGTCAAAGACCTGGCTCAAACCATTGGAGCAGAACTGGGAGCATCCCGGGCCGCAGTGGATTCCGGCCTTCTCATTAAAGATCATCAGGTGGGCCAGACAGGAACGACCATAAGACCCAACCTCTATATTGCCTGCGGTATTTCCGGCCAGATCCAGCACCGCGCCGGAATGTCAGAATCCAGACGTATAATCGCCATCAACAGCGATCCCACAGCACCGATTTTTGAGATCGCCCACTATGGAATTGTGGGAAAAATCGAAAGCGTTGTCCCCAAATTCATAAAGGCCTATAGAACCAGAGCCTAGGAGAATTTCCATGTCCAATTTTTACAAAGACAACCCGGATATCCTGTTCCATTTCCAGAATATGGATCTGTCTCGAGTGATAGATCTCAGAGAGGACAATTTCAGCGAAAAAGGAAAATTCCCTGAAGCACCGGTGAGTCGAGAAGATGCCTTAGATAATTATCTGCGGATTTTGGATATCGTAGGCGACATCGCGGGAGAATTTATCGCTCCCCGTGCCGCAGACGTGGATGTCGAAGGCGCCCATTTCGAAAACGGAGAAGTGACCTATGCCAAGGGGACGACCGAGGCACTTGAAAGGCTCAAGAAAGCCGATCTTCTCGGTTTCACTCTCCCCCGCCGGTATGGTGGAACCAATATGCCCAAAACCGTTTATTCTGCAGCTATAGAAATAATCGCCCGTGCTGATGCCGCATTGACGAACTTGTTCGGGCTCCAGGAGATTGCAGAAACGATCTATAAATACGGCACAGAAGACCAGCTCCGGCGCTATCTTCCCCGCTTTTGTTCAGGGGAAGTCTCCGGTTCCATGGCCCTGACAGAACCCGACGCCGGATCGGACCTCCAGGTTATCTCTCTTAAAGCCAGTCAGGGAGATAACGGCCAATGGCTTCTCAATGGAGTTAAGCGTTTTATCACAAACGGATGCGGCAATGTTTCTCTCGTCATGGCCCGATCCGAAAAAGAGATCTCTGGAGGACGCGGTATTTCTCTCTTCATCTATGAGAGAGATAAAAATATGCGCATCCGGCGCATCGAGCATAAACTCGGTATTCACGGCTCTCCCACATGTGAGCTTCAGTTCAACAATGCTGAAGCCGAGCTTCTAGGTAAACGAAAGTTAGGGCTCATCAGATACACCATGTCTCTCATGAATGGGGCCCGGTTGGGCATATCGGCCCAGGCCGTTGGGATTGCCGAAGCCGCTTTCCGGGAATCCGATAAATATGCGGAAGAGAGAGTTCAGTTTAATCGCCCTATTCGTGATTTCAGCGCCGTGTACGAAATGCTGACAGACATGAAAACGTCTATCGAAGCCGGGCGTTCCCTCCTTTACGAAACGTCTCGAATCGTCGATATCAAAGAAGGCCTGGAAGAAGCCGCAAAAAACCATCCGGAAGACAAAAATGATCTGAGAGCGGAAACCTCTTTATATACCAAATATGCCGCTCTTTTCACTCCTATAACCAAAGCCTATACAACCGAAATGGCAAATAAAGTCTGCTATGACGCCATTCAGATCCACGGCGGGGTGGGATTCACTTCTGAGTTCAACGTCGAACGCCATTTCCGTGATGTCCGCATCACCAATATCTATGAAGGCACGACCCAGCTTCAGATTGTTGCCGCCATAGGAGGTATTGTCTCCGGAGTCATCTTTGAAAGGCTCGATGAATATGAGAATAATGATTTTTCAACTGTGCCAGAACTCTATAAAAAAGCACAGGAATTTCGAAAGCATCTCGAAGACTCAGTCGCATATGTCAAAGACAAGCACAGCCCTGAATTTCAGGAATTCCATGCCGGGCGTCTTGTGGATCTAGCCATTGACACTATCCTCAGCTATCTCCTCTGCATGGACGCGCTCCATTCCGAACGCAAAAAGAAAGTCGCCGATCTCTTTATCCAAAAGGCCGCAATAAGAATCCAAGCAAACAAAAATTTTATAAAGGCAGACGATGGGACCTACCAAGCTTCCTATCAAGATGTCCTTAAAAGAACATAAGCTAAAACGAAACATTTCAATCAGGCGGCCGTATAATATCTACTAAGGACTTATAATTTTAAAGACATGGATTACCTGGCAATCACCACCACCGGACTCACCCGAAAATTCGGCGATTTAACGGCTGTCAATTCCATCGATCTCCAAGTACCACAGGGAAGTGTTTATGGTTTTTTAGGACCCAATGGCGCTGGGAAAACAACCACTATCCGGCTTCTCCTGGGTCTTATCCGTCTCCATGCTGGACATATCCAGGTATTTGGCCGGCCGTTTAAAAAGGAAAGGCATTCTCTTCTCAAACAGATTGGAGCTCTGGTAGAATCACCCTCGATTTATAATCACCTGACAGGAAGAGAAAATCTTGAGATCACGCGCAGACTTTTGAAAGTGACTAAAGAAAACATCGATTTCGTTTTGCGCACTGTAAACATAGAGGACGCCGCTGACCGCAAAGTCGGCCAGTACTCCACAGGCATGCGCCAGCGTTTAGGATTGGCTTTAGCGCTGCTGAATAATCCGAAACTTCTCATCCTTGATGAACCGACGAACGGACTGGACCCCGCCGGCATCCAAGAGTTCCGCCACCTTATCCGGAACTTTCCCAAGGAAAAAGGCATTACGGTTTTCCTCTCCAGCCATCTGCTCAATGAGGTCGAACTGATGGCCACACATATCGGCGTTATCCATAAAGGCCGGCTCCTCTTCCAGGGAGCCATGACCGATTTAAGATCCAAGCTGCGCCAGCACATCCTCCTCCAAGTCGACAATCCTGGAAAGGCAAAACAATGTCTAGAACAACGGCATCACATCGAGTTTGATCAAGACAACAATTTACAGGTAAATGTTAAGGATAAATTTGAAGCCGCTGAGATCAATGCCAGACTTGTGAATCACGGGATCAAGGTTTACGCGATCCAACAAGAAAAGCAATCTCTTGAAAGTATGTTTTTCAGTCTGATTAACGGGGAACATAAGGAGAACATTTAGGCAATGTTTTTAAGATCGCTCTCAGCGGAAATCCTGAAGCTTAAACGCACTCTGGCTCTTGGGTTGGCCATCGTCATTCCTTCGATTATTGCCCTTCTTCAATTTTCTATCATTTTATTCAGAGGCCAATCCTATCTTCAAAATGCCGAAAACCCAATGCTCTGGCTGGGCCGGCAGACCATATTTTTCTGGACATTTTTGGCTCTCCCATTATTTATCACTCTCGAAACCGCGCTGCTGGCTGGATTAGAGCATTCCCAGAACAACTGGAAACATCTTTTTGCACTTCCTGTTCCTCGCTCTATGATTTATGCGGCTAAACAGACAGCCGGTTTAATCCTTGTTGGAATAAGTTTTTTGGCGCTTGTCGGATATATTTTTCTCTCAGAACTTGGATTGGCACTCATCAAACCGGAACTGGGATTTAATTTTAATCTCCCATGGTTTGAAATTCTGAAACATGCTGCACTGGCGTATATCGGATCTCTTATCCTGATTGTTCTTCACACCTGGGTAGGACTGCGCTGGCACAACTTTGTTGTTGCTATGAGCTTTGGAATAAGCATGACAGTTATAGGACTGCTTCTAATCAATGCCGACTGGGCACGCTTTTACCCCTGGACACTCCCGGCCATGATTCTTAACAGATCACTCAAAGGATCTCCAATATTGACAGAATTAATACTGATCGGAATCGGGAGTGTTGTTATCGCTTTAATCGGAGGGTGGAACATCACCCGCCGCGACGTGCTTTAATACCTTTTAAGGGACAGCTTTTTTATTTTTTCTTTTTTCCAGAGATATTGGCCTCACCGTATTCCATAGACAGCATGCCTTCAAGGGAGTCTCCTTCGATAGTGGCACTAAAATCAATAACCATGCCTATATCCACTGTGAATTTAACCACATTGTCTTCGAAGGAGAGGTTTTCCATTTCGGCTTCTCCCGAACTTCCTGTATAGGTTCCTTTCAGGGTTTCTCCGTCCATGGAAAATATAAATGTAAAGGTGTACTCACCGCTCTCCGTTTCCGCATCCCAGGTTCCGAGAAGAGCCTCATATTTCTTTTCTTGTTCAGAAAAGACACTTGCCGTAGAAAGGCATAAGACAGCAATAAAAATAATTATTAACGCTCTATTTTTCATTTTTCCTCCCGACCAATTCATATTTCCAGTAAAAAAATAACATATATCAGAGAGATTTAAAATACAAATTATTTGAACTTAATAAATTTCAAGAATGAAAGTTCGTCTAAACAAGACATTGATTATTTATTTTGACCTTTCTATTTTGTGTGTGATATGTTCATTCAATATTATTAAAGAATAAGGTGAATCATGAATAGGAAGACAAAATGGCTGCTTATTCTGGTTGGCATTGTCGCTCTGATAATTTTACGCACTAACACCGATTTTATAAGTTTTAATGAAACGTCTCAGGATTTTGCTCTCTGGTCCATCTTTCCTGCGGTGATTGCGCTGATCCTTTGTTTTGCCACCCGAGAGGTGATCCCCTCGCTCTTTGCTGGAATAGTCATTGGGGGTGTCATCAGCGGAAAATTCAATATTGTTCAGGAATTTTTAATCCCATCTATTGGAAGCGCTAAATATGGTGAAATTCTACTGGTTTATCTCTGGTGTCTGGGGGGCCTTATTGGCATCTGGGGAAAAACCGGAGGCGCTCAACATTTTGCCGAATGGGCCGGGAAAAAATTTGCAAAGGACCGCCGCACAACCAAATTTTTTGCCTATCTGATGGGCTTACTGTTTCATCAGGGCGGAACGATCAGCACCATTCTGGCCGGCTCGACTGTTAGACCGCTGAGTGATAAGAAAAACGTTAGTCATGAGGAACTCTCCTATATCATCGATTCCACCGCATCCCCGGTAGCCACAGTCCTCCCTTTTAATGTCTGGCCCATTTACATAGGAGGCCTTGTGGTAGGAACATCGCCCATCTTCGCAGATTTGGATTTCAGTAAAGCGTTTCTGTTCAAGGCCATTCCTTTTAATTTCTACGCCTGGTTCGCCCTTCTTTTTACATTACTGGTGTCCTGGGAGAAAATGCCCTGGTATGGAAAACGGATGAAGCAAGCCATGGAGCGTGCAAAGACGACGGGAGCACTCAACCGTGATAAATCAGAGCCGTTGATGTCTAAAGAACTCTCAGAAGTCAAGATACCTGAGGGATTTAAACCTTCTATCGCTGGTTTTCTTGTTCCTATAGGTGTACTCCTTTCCGTCGCCATGATCCCTTATATCTTTTTTGGCAAACTTCTTGTTTCAGAAGCCTTTGTGCTGGCCACCCTATCGGCCATGGCCCTGGCCATGTATCAGGGCATGAAGCTGAAAACCGTTCTCGAGGGTTTTGTCAATGGATGCAAGGGGGTAACGATAGGGGCCATAATCCTCGGCCTGGCCGTCACTCTTGGAAATGTCTCAGGAGCATTGGGTACGGCCAATTTTATCATCCGATCAACCAGCTCGTTGATTGTTCCTTTTTTACTGCCGGCGATTCTCTTGTTTATCACCATGTTTATTTCATTCTCCATAGGTACATCGTGGGGAACCTACGCCGTCGTCTTTCCGATAGCCATGCCGTTGGCTTATTCGATCAACCCGGATC
>CAZEWV010000003.1:0-27467 GCA_964516025.1 uncultured Eubacteriales bacterium | reverse complement strand
ACGGCCATATGCTCATCGATAATGCCTTTAAACTCGACGGGCATATTCCATCCGAAAAACTCTATCATCTTTCCACCAAGAGTCTTTTGACATTCATACAAACGGGTTTTCTTCACGATAGTATATCTTTGAAAGTATTTAACTATCACATATCCACCCTGGGGTCAAATATTTGAAGAATTAGGATAGCATCCTCAATTTCGTGATTTTTGGAGAGTTCTGTAAAGTGATTAAAAATCACGTTTCGTTTTCCCCAGCGAGGAAAACTCGCTCGATCACGGCGTCCTCGCTCTCCTCCAGAGGAGGAACCATGCCCGCTCGTCCCCGTTGAACGGATTTCTCCATCATCTTCCCAGAACTCCTTAAAAATCACGTAATTGAGGATGCAATCTGAAATGAGCAAGGAAAGAAATTCAGATTAAAGATTTGCCCCTATAAATTTGCTATAATGAGGGAAAAATATGATACAAATAAAGAAGAATCTGACAGAATCTATATTCCGGATATTAAAAGATTCCTATCCCCTGGAGATGGATAATATTGACCTCTCTTACACACCCACTATAAACATGGGTGACCTTGCGCTGGCATTTTCATTTCAACTAGCTAAAAAAATGAAAAGACCGCCACGGGATATTGCCCTAGAGATTGTGCCTAAGCTTGAATCTCTCGATGGGATCACAAAGGTCGACATCGCGGGAGCGGGCTACATCAATCTCTTTATTGACCGACAGAAATTTTTCTTATCTAAACTTCAGAATCTGGGTCACACGACTCTTGTCCCCCATCAAGATAAAATTATCATCGAGCACACCAATATCAATCCCAACAAAGCGGCTCACATCGGACATCTCAGAAACGCTGTTTTAGGTGACACACTGGGACACTGTCTGAAATACATAGGAGAAAATGTTGAGATTCAGAACTATATCGATGATACGGGAGTTCAGATTGTCGACGTGGTATACGGTTTTATGGTGATGGAACAGAAGAGTCTGGCCGACATCGAAAAAATCGACGGGAAATTTGATTATTACTGTTGGGACCTCTACACGCTTGTCTCAACTTTTATGGACTCAAATCCGGATGCCGCTAACATCAGATCGGCCATCCTTAAGAAAATCGAAGCAGGTGTAAATCCCGAAGCCCAGATTGCCGAACACATATCACTCCGGATCCTTAATGCCCACATCCAAACGATGAAAAGGCTGGGCATCGATTACGATATCCTTCCCCGAGAAAGCAGTATCCTGGCACTCAAATTCTGGGAAAAAGCCTTTGGACTTCTTAGAGAAAAAAAGGCCATTGAGTTCATTGACTCAGGGCCTAACAAAGGCTGCTGGGTGATGAAGCTTGAAACACAGGAGGAGAAAGAAAAAATCATCGTCCGCTCAGACGGCACAGTGACCTATGTCGGGAAAGACATCGCCTACCAGCTCTGGAAATTCGGGCTCTTAAAAAAAGATTTCTATTACAAACCTTACACCAAGGAAAACGGGCACACACTCTGGATCACAACGGCTAAACCCACAACACACTCCGCTCAATTTGGAAATGGAAGTCAGGTCTATAACGTCATCGATACGCGGCAGAGCTACCTTCAAAAAGTCGTGGTGCAGGGTCTCAGATCCCTCAAATACCTCAAGCAGGCCGAACAATCTATCCACTTCTCTTACGAAATGGTTGCCCTTTCTCCCAAAAGCATCAAAGAACTGGATCTCGAAATCTCGGAAGAGGATAAGGATAAAAGCTTTCTGGGGGTCTCCGGAAGAAAAGGATTGGGAGTCAAGGCTGACGACCTCATTGATCGTTTGGAGCAAAAGGCATTGGCCGAGGTGGATAAAAGAAATCCCGAGTTTTCTATCGAGAAAAGGACAGAGATCGCACAAAATATCGCCTGCGGGGCCCTGCGCTATTTCATGCTCAAATTCGCTAAAAATTCTCTTATTGTGTTTGACTTTGAAGAAGCCCTAAGCTTCGAAGGAGAAACAGGCCCTTATCTCCAATACACTCTGGTCCGAATCAACTCCATATTTCGCAACCTCAAGGATAAGGAGAGATTTGAGGAAAAATCCATCAGCGACCTAATTCACTCCAAAGAATTTTCTCTCTCCTCTCTTAAGGATACAGAACTCGCCGACTTCTGGGAGCTTGTTCTCTTCGCAGGAAAGATGGATGAAGAGATCCTTCGTTCTATCCATTCTCTCGAATTTTCCCACCTGGCCAAATTTGCCTTTAACCTCTGTCAAAAATCTAACGGCTACTATCATAAGTATTCGATCCTGGCGGAAAAAAACCAACGCATTAAAAACATCCGAATTTTGACCATTTATTTTATTAGAGAAACATTAAAACGTGCTTTTGAACTCTTGGGAATCCCCACCCCTCATCGCATGTGATTTGACCTTGACGTTTTTAACGTGATATGTTCGTTTGAAAGGAGAGGGTTAGGTGAGGATGGTTCATAATGCGCTCTGCACATTTTGGCGAAATCAATTTGACTTCAATCTTCCCCTATGCTATAAATTTTTTCAGTAGCCGGTGAGGATCTCCTGCCAAAAACGGAAAAAAAAGAAGATGCGGGGAAACAGCAAAGAATCAAACATATTTTTTAGATTTTAAACTGACTTAGTGCTAATTACTTTAAAAATAGCACCTTTGAAGATATCCTCTCCATTGACAGGAGGGGAAAATCAAGTTAGATAGATGGAATTATCAGGTCAAACAATAAAACATTACAAAATTCTCCGACCCATCGGAAAAGGGGGCATGGGAGTAGTCTATCTCGCTCAGGATACAAATCTCGATCGAAAAGTGGCCATTAAATTCTTACTAGAAGACATGGAAGATGATGCCCCCACAAGGGCACGCTTTGTCCGGGAAGCCAAATCCGCTGCTGCCTTGGATCATCCCTTTATATGCAAGATCTATGAGACCGGAGAGGCCAATGGAAAACCCTATATAGCGATGGAGTACGTTGAAGGCAAGAATTTAAAAGATAAGACAGAAGAAGAATCTCTCCCTCTAAGAGATTCTCTCCGAATAGGTTTGGAAATTGCTGAGGCCTTAGAAAAAGCCCATAAGAGCGGCATTGTCCATCGGGATTTAAAACCTGCCAATATTATGTTGACACCCCAGGGCCATGTCAAAGTTATGGATTTTGGCCTGGCCAAACGCATCCTCCCTAGTGGAGAGGAAGAACTGAGCCAAACAATCACACAAGCTTCAATAACAGAGAAAGGCACAATTGCAGGAACCCTGGCTTACATGTCACCAGAACAAGCTAAGGGGGATCAAATCGATGGAAGAAGCGACATCTTTGCTTTAGGAATTATTCTCTATGAAATGATCTCTGGAAAACATCCTTTCTCGAAAACCAGTGTCATAGAAACTTTGAGCGCTATACTCAGAGATCCACATCCCCCGACCAATGTTAAACCAAAGGCCGTAAATCCAGTAATTAGTCCTATTCTGCGAAAAGCCCTAGCCAAAGACACAAAAGAGAGGTATCAGAATGTTGCGGATTTTGCCGTGGATCTAAGAAATGCGCAAAAGGACATTCTGGGGGGAAGCCGGCTTCTTTACCGCGGACTTCCCATACTTGCTGCGAGTGTCGTCATCATCGCTCTGTTAGTTGTTGCCATATTTAAGTTTACTCGTCCAGGTGCAGTGGCCACTCCTGATGAAGGACATGAACCCATTTCGTTCCTTGTCGCCGATTTCCAGAATCAAACAGATGAGCCTGTTTTTAACGGTTCTCTCGAATATGCCATGAGTATCGGTTTGGAAGGAGCTCCATTTATCACAACATACCAACGTCCGAGGGCCCGACGAGTGGTCAACCAACTCAATCCTGATGCAGAGGGGAAACTCGATGCCGAGATGGCCCGGCTAGTATGTATCAGGGAAGGAATCAATTTGTTTATGGATGGGGAGATCGGACCAAAAGACGATGGTTACATACTCAAAGTCTGGGCAAGAGATCCGACAAATCCCGAGAACGTAAGCGAATATTCCAAAACGATGTCTTCCAAAGGAGAAGTGCTGACTGCAGCAGCCTGGCTCGCGAATAAGGTCATATCGGATTTAGGCGGCACTCCGGCAGAGTCTGCCCAAGTTCTTGCAGGAGAAACCTTCACCACCTCCTCACTTGAAGCCATGAACGCTTATAACAATGCCCAAGAGCTCCAGGTCATTGGAAAGCAGGAAGAAGCCATAAAAGAGTATCTCAGGGCTATCAATTTAGACTCAGATTTTGGGCGGGCATATTCCGGCCTGGCGATGGTCTATCATAACCGGGGCCAGTTCGAAGAAAGGGAGAAATATTTTAATCAAGCCATGGCCAAAATCGATAAAATGTCCGAGCGAGAAAAATTCCGGATCATGGCTGTCTACTATTTGTATCATCGCAATTTTCAGAAGGCCATCGCAGAATTAACCGAGCTTCTGGAAAAATATCCGGCCGATTATTCAGGTCGCTTAAACCTCGCTCTTGCATATTTTTATGCGCGTAACTATACACAGGCGAAGGAAATGGGACGTCAAGCTGTCGAAATCTATCCCTATAACTCCATGTCGCGGTTTAATCTGAGCTGGTATGCTCTGGCTGACGGAGACATCGATATGGCAGAGCAGGAGGCACAGACAGCGATCGATAACAGCCCTGGATATGAAAAACCTTATGTGGTTCTCGCATTGACTAAATTCATGAGGGGTGAATCGGCAGAAGCCGTAGAGATTTACAATAAATTAAAGACCATATCTCAAGTCGGAGAATCCCTTGCTGTATTATCAATGGCCGACATGGCTCTCTATGAAGGCCGACTGTCAGATGCTTCCGAGATTCTCGAAAATAGAATAGCCTCGGACATCAAAGAAGATCGAACTCACTATTTAGGATACAAGTGGGCCCTTCTAGCCAACACCCATCTTCTGAGCGGGAAAAAAACCCGTGCCCTTGAAGCTGCCGATAGTGCGGTGGCTGCAGGTAGTGATTTAGGCACAATGTTTATTGCCTCCCAAATCTATATCCAGGCCGGTAGGAAAGATAACGCCCACTTGATTGCAGCAGAACTCAGTAACGAACTCGGATCCGAACCCCAAGCCTATGCAAAGATTATCGAAGGGGAAATCTTAAAGAAAAATGGAAGAATTCAAGAAGCCATTGGACTTTTCAATCAAGCCCAAGAGACTCTCGATATGTGGATCGGACGATTCTCTCTCGGAAAGGCTCTTCTCGATATCGAGGCCTACCTCGATGCCCATAATGAACTAAATGTTTGTCTGGATCGCCAGGGAGAAACAGCTTCGGTATTTTTTAACGATGTCCCCTCTCTCCACTATCTGCCATTGATCTATTACTACCTTGGCCGTACCCAAGAAGGGATAGGGAGCGATGCCGCAGCCGAATCCTACCAAATATTCCTCAGAATCAAAGCCAACAGCGATGAAGGAGATCCGCTGGTGGAGGACTGCCTCCGCCGGTTGGCTGGGCGCTAATCCTTTTTTCCTCAATCTTATTTCTAAATTGCCGATCTCTGCTCCTTGTCTACTTCTAAATCTTCAAAAACTTTTTCTCAACAGTATTATGAACTTCTCTTGCTATTTCGATTGAAGTTTCCGCCTCGTCCTGAAATTCTGAGGTTTCTAGTCCATAGAGAGCTGTATGCCTGAATCTTCGATAAATATCTACACTATTCACAATTCCTGAAAGTTCGGGGTAAGTGTCTTTAATATAGCTGAGGAGACAGATGTGGCTTCTCTCTTTTATGCCATCCAAAAATAATATGGATCTAAGGCTATGGAACATGGATGTGTAAGCTACGACTATAGCGATATCATAATTTTTGATTTTAAAATTATCCTTTGCCTTTTGTATATAAACTTCGGCCGAATCTAAAGATTTTTGTGCCTTTTCAAGAGATTGTTTCTTTTTAACCAGGAGTTGCTTTTTGAAACAATCTTCAACTTTCATAAGAGTTCATTTCCGGCTAATAAAATATGATTACTTATTAGTTCTTGATAAAAAGCTGTCTTTTCTTTTTTTATCTTATGCCATCGAGATATATTAAACACTTCTAGACTTACCTCTCTATTCAGATATAATTCCATCTCCTGAATAAGAGACAAAAAATGTTCCCTGGTGCTAGGAGAAATGAGCAGCACGTCAATATCACTTCTTTCATCAAAATCACCAGAAGCATAGCTTCCATACAATACTAACGAAATTAAACTTTCATCTTTCTCATAAAATTTCTTTTCTATTTCCCAACTCTTGATCACGGCTAAAAAATGAGAAGTTTTTAGAGACTTTACAAAAGGAAGGTTATTGTTTAATAAATAGTAATGAGCTTTTCCAATCTCCTCTTTTGAGAGAATTTCCGCAGTTGCCAATAGTTTTAAAGCTCGGTTTGTCCCTGAAGGGCTTATTTTAAGCTCTCTCGACAATTGTTTTACATAAATAGATGTTTTCGGGTGTAATAGGAAATAGGTTTGTACTTTCCACAATACAGACTCTTGAAATAAGCTCAACATTTTATAGTTCCATAAAGAGCACTGTCGTTCTTTTTAATGTACTATCGTATGATATATAGAACGATGGAAAAATGTCAAGCAATAAATTTAAAATTTTAATCTGAGCCTGAGTCCTCAGGAAGAAACGTCTTCGGTATTTATTTACGAAGAAGGCGACCAACTGGTGGAGGACTGCATCCGCCGGCTGGCTGGGCGCTAATTTATATTTCCTTTTGCCGAATTAGATATGGCAGGTGAGATTACCCTAAACCGGTAATCCCAGCCATACCCGCTCGTATAAACAATCATAAACCTTCCCACCCGGACGCTATTTCCATTATAAGCCCAGATTTCAAACTGATAGTGTTCACCTACAACGCTCACTGGCAATGGGATGCTTGCTTGAGTGTTAGTGATGCCAGATGTATTTACAACTTGCACAGTTGAACCGTTTGACCTACTCACAATGACTTGATAGGTCGCTGCTTCGATCAAAGCGTCCCAGTCAAAAAGAACGGGGGATGTATATCCATCATAAGGATAGACAGGCCAGGGCTGAGCAACATTATTATCAATCGGTCCGGTAAGGTGCATCACTTGTTCTACGTTTAAATTCTCGTTCACGACCGCCTGTCCTGCTGGAACATCCAGAGCATATCTATAGCCATAAAATTCTCCGGGGTAAAGATCATCATCAGTAGGAGTTGAGGTGTCGATGCTGGTGGAAATAGAATATTGAGCTCCGGGAGGCACATTATAAATCGTATAGATTCCGGAGCTTGTGCTGTATTCTGTTGTATGGCCCGAAAGCCCACTTACGAAAAATGACGCTTCCGCTTTCGTTTTACCTGTGACAGCCAGTTCATTAAACATCACTGTCCCTGTGATTTTAGCGTTGACATCAAACGCAGCGCTTGTATCTGAAGTGTAACTCGGGCTGGATGTGGCCTCTAATGTGTAGCCCGATCCCAAGTTATCGATAGAAAGATCAGTAAAGGTGGCCACACCTGCAATGACTGTCACAGGGATTGTCCCTGAAAGGGTACCGCCGCCAGGATTTGTATCAATAGCCAGTGTGATTTCCGTGCTGTTGTCGCTTACGATTGTATTCCCAATCGCATTTTGCACCTCTACGACCGGCTGTTGAACCCAAACCGTACCCGCCGTTCCACCGCCTGGCTGCTGAGTAAATACGAGTTTTGAAGCAGCGGCATCATCATTGATGGTTATGCTTAGGGGCAATGTATCGGACTGCGGTGGATAGCTGTAATCGACGACCTGGACGCTAAAGTTGAATTCTCCTTGAACCGTGGGTGTGCCATCGATTTTACCATTGCCATGAAGAGAGAGCCCATCGGGCAGAGACCCCGAAAATAGGCTCCAGTAATAATGTAGTGTTCCACCCATGGCCAAAAGTGCTTGACTGTACGGTGTTCCGGCATCTCCGTCGGGAAGAGAAGTCGTGGTCACTGTAAGATTTGGCCTGGCTGAAAGGACAACATCTGACAGGGGTGTTGCCGCCCCTAATACGACCGAGACTGGATCCGCACCTGCATACGAAGGGCTGTCATTATAGAATTCGGAAAGGTAAGGAAGTTTGTTGGTACCAGTGTAGAAGGCGAGCTTAACGTCACAAGTGGGAATTCTCTGGACAGAATAATATCCATCTGCATCTGTATAAGCAAAAGAAATCTGGGCTTGAATTGAGCTGTCATAAGCAACTACTCGTACGCCTGGTATACCTTGTCCACCGATATTTCTGACATAACCTTCGACACGTCCTCCATTATCGGCCAATACAGCATCTATGCCCCAGGTTGTTTGATTCGCCACGACTGACACATTGTTAGCTGCAGGGTAGGAATTCTTATCGTTATACCATTGCACTGCCCAATTCTCTGGTGGACTCGATGAATTATTCGGTCGGAAGCGTACTTTCACGTTGCCCGCAGGTACACCGTCGATATAATAATATCCCTCATCATCTGTATAGACATATTTTTGATAGTAGCCCCAACCGTCAAGGTGAAAAATCCAGATTAAAACGTTTTTGATTCCATTCACTGAAGAGTCTGTTACTCTTCCACCAATTGCTCCTCCCTCGGCGAGCTGGGCATCTATACCAGATATCGTCACACCGGACTGGATCGTCACAGCAACGGAATCCTCAAAGTCTGGCTTGTCATCATACCATTCAGGCACATGGTGAGTGTTGGGAGTATTGAAATATATTTTAACATCACCTGGAGGGAGGTGATCCAGGACGTAATTGCCACCGCCATCTGTCCAAGTGTTATACAAACCAATCTGTGGAATCTGCGCACTCGGATAGAGAAATGGTATGGTTTGAGAGGGATCATAAGCGATGATCTGTATCCCACCTACTCCTGCAATACCATCTGTAGTTACTCTTCCTGCGACACTTCCACCTTCTGTGAGTTGGAAATCTATCCCAAGTGCGGGCTGGCTGGAATCGACATAAAAGGCGTTGGCTTCATCAAAAGAAGATTTATCGTTATACCATTCCATTCCGTGATTATCTGTCATTGAGCGAACATAGGCTTTGAAATAGCCTGGGTGACGACGTTCAATTGTGTATTGCCCCAATACGTCTGTATAAGCAGAAGCGACAGAATATCCATGCAGGTCCCGGATCCGGACATAGGCTCCATTTATAGGGGACCCATTGTCAGTCACAGTACCACTTATAGTCCCACCCGGCTCCAAATGGCCATCTATATTATAGAGGTCTCCACCTGCCAGGACCTCTACTAGAGAGGCCATCGAGGAGGGATATTTGTCATCATAGTATTCGTTGAGATAATTTATACCGCTATAATAATCAAGTATAGGATATGTCATAAATTGGATTTTATAGCTTCCTGCGGGTATGCTTATCTTATATTCTCCAGTTGACGCATCCGTAAGAGTATTCCACCTTCTGAAGCCGTATTCATCAATAACCCGTACTCTTACATGCAGGGGAGTAGTGCCTGAGGTATCTGTTACTGTTCCATAGACGTGGCCCAGACCAAAGTCATTACTTACCTCAACCGTCAATGTATAGGTATTCTGTAGGGCTCCTCCCCAGGTATAAGGCACACGAATGTAGTAATCGCCTGCTGATGGGGTATTATAATAAATTGTTTCTGTATTGCTGCTGCTAAAACCGCCAACCAAGAATTTTCCGGTGCTATCGGCCAGTCCGAGATCGATATCATTTTTCGATACTCCGATGATGGTGACTTTTAAGTACATACCTGCATTAACAGAAATCTTGAACCAATCATCATCAAAGAGCTGCAAATTTGCGTAGGTTCCGGTAGGAATATCGGATGCACTGCCAAAATCATCATTTTCTTCATAAGAATCATCCTGTGGAAGACCTGAGATCACATCAAAACTGTTGCTCGTGCCGTTCTTGGTGTCTCCGGTCGTGCTGATCGTCACGCCTGTCTGGACGTTAGTGATGGTTACGTTCCCAGTCCAAGCTCCGTTTACGAATGAACCTGTTGATGTGGGATTTATGGAGCCGGTCGTATCGCTTAATGTGTTGCTCTCTGTGTAACTTGTGACCGTGTTTCCGCCTGAATCCTTCGCTGTGATGGTTACACTAAAAGCCGTACCTGATGTCTGGTTAGAAATGGTATCTATGTCAAAGTGGTCTAAGGCACCGACAGGTGATGTTCCTGAATAGTTTTGCATGGTTTGTTCAGAAGTCACATTGGAGTAAGTTCTGCTGGATGGTATGAATGTATAATCTCCTGACTTGGCTGGAGTGACGGTCCCTGTCCATCCGGAAGAGACAAAGCCCGTGTAGTATCCGACGTTATCTGTAATAACTGGATTGCCGGGTAATCCTGTCAGTTCGACTCCTTCGATTCCGACTGTTGGTGAAGAAGTGATTCTGCCTGAAATGATAAAACCTCCTGTGACAGGAAGGATATTGATCCATACCTCTTTAGTACGGATTTGTCCAATGTCATCTGTTACTTGAGCCTCAAAGGTGTATGTGCCGGCCGTCGTTGGAGTCCCCCAAATTTGACCCGTATTTGAATTGAGTTGTAAGCCACTGGGTAGACTATCGAGTACTTCCCAGCTGTAAGGCTCTTTTCCTCCGGAGGCCGTCAAAAAATCGCTGTAGAACTGGTTAACTTCCCCTGACTTCATGATCTTTGTGTCGATCATAAAAGTTGATGAATCATCAGGGTAGGTAGTAATTCCCACCTCAAGGTCTTCTGAGTTGCGCGATGTGCTGGAGACATGGCTTCTAAAATTTTCAAAAATGTTGTTGGCATCCTGAAAATCCAATATCTCACCTGAGGCGGTTGTCAAGACGCCGCTCTGATTTGGTTTCCACAGCCTGAGGATAACCTTAGCCTCATCTCCTGGTGCCAGGGCGAACGTGGCGTTCATGATATCTGGATTCATAATATCTGGATTCATGATGTCGGGATTCATGATATCGGGATTCATAATATCAGGATTGATGATGTTTACGACGAGATCGTGGTGTTCTTGAGTTCCTAAGGCGCAGGAATTTGGACCATCATATTCGTTGGGCGTCTTATATATATTGTAGATTAGGAGCTGGGCTTGAATCCCTTCCGGTAAGGTTCCGTCTTCCTGTGCAGCCGTCGAAAGGGTTTTAAATTCAAAAGTGGATGAAGTATTTCCGTTATTTAGCACCTTCCATGCGATATCGATGAACTGGCCTGCCAAAGGATCGTCGATCGCAGGATTCATGATATCGGGATTCATAATGTCGGGATTCATGATATCGGGATTCATAATGTCAGGATTCATAATGTCAGGATTCATGATATCGGGATTCATGATGTCAGGGTTCATTATGTCAGGATTCATGATATCGGGATTCATGATATCTGGATTCATGATGTCCGGGTTCATGATGTCGGGATTGACATACAAATTCATGATATCAGGGTTATGGACTTCGGCATTCATGATGTCCGGATTCATGATGTCCGGATTCATGATGTCTGGACTCATGATGTCGGGATTCATGATATCGGGATTGAATACAACCTTGCTTTCTAGACCTCCTGGAATAAGCCCTCCATAGGGAACATCTATTTCAGCAACATCGACTCTTACGGATTCATTCGGAATAGATGAATATATAAAAACCGATCTTGATATAGACGAACGTGGGGGGACCTGCACATCGAGTTCGACTAGTTCTTCAAACTCCAGAAACGATGCTCTTCCCTCTGGAGCATCCGACGGTTGATTGGCAATTGTCAGACGAAAACTTTTTATTTGATCGGTAGTATTTTTCACGAATACAACAAATGCACGAGGAATATTCTCTCCGTCAAGAGTCTTTCCCAAAGTGCCAAGCGTTTTTGCATTTCCTGGCGATCCAACAATGATTCCCTGGGTAATACGGGACGTATAAATATTCTGGTTCCGCATCCCTGCGTTTGTCCAATCCCAGCAAAAATTGGTCTGATCAAATGGATCTTCCTGATTTGAACTTGGGGGTGCATACATTGTCCAATTACTACCGGCAACAGGTGGCCGCACATCACGGTTATCGGTCCAGGCAGCATGATAGACTGTGGAATCCGATGGTTCGGTGTTGAAACGCCATTTTCCAGATCCATCAATGACGAACATGGGTGATGGCGCGATATCGATATAATCCCCTATGAATGGCCAAGTTCCTGATTTGAATATCTGGAAATTTACAAAATTATACTGGACCTGTTTGGCAGAATAGTTCCCCCTATCGCCAGTCAGGACGAAAGAATAGCGGGAAATCTGTTTGGAGGGTTCAAATTTGGGATCTTTCCCTGGGGAAGCCTGTGCTGCCCTCACATCGATGGTATGACGCGGTTCACCGCTGATATCGTCGATGTACTCTGTAAAACGTTGAGAAAAATCGTTTCGCTGATCATACCAGACCAGCATCAGTTTCCCTCCGGCATATGTCAGTGACGGCATGAACTGGTGGCCGCCATCTTTGTTTTTCTCGACCTCTTTGGATTTCCCCCATTTCTTACCATCCTTTGAAGAGGTGATGACAATATGGGCTTGTCCGTCTTTTCCCTTTTCTCTTTCCGCCCAAGCCAGATAAATCGTTCCGTCTTCATCGATTGCCATGGTGGGGTAGCTGTTTGTACGAAAAGTCGCTGTCGACGATCCCTGATCAAAGGGTTCGATCTTCTTCTCGACTTCTTCTATTTTTTCAAATTTTTTCCCTTTTTTATCCGTCCTGGCAAAATAGATGCCTCCCTCACTTTTCTTACTGTCGGTGTCGAACTGACGCCATGCGACGTTTACTGAACCATCCTTTGGACTAAAGGCGAGTGTTGCACCTTGAAAAATGCCCTTTTCCTTTTTTGCAGCAATATCAAAATATCCCTTGCCGGAAGCCTCGGCTAAAGGTTCAGATGCACTCCAAGTTTGTCCACTGTCTTCAGATTTAGAATAGCGGATCTCACTTTTTTCGCCAGTAAATACACTGTAGACAATAAAAACATTAAACTGTGCAACCTCCGGAAACACTTCTCCAACCGGCGGCAGAAAAACAGTACTATCAGACCGCGGCATATCAACAGCAATCCAGGGCTTATCTATAAACTCTCCGCCCAGTCCTGCGGCGATAATCTTTGTGTCAAGATACTTGATACAATCCTCTTCTTTAGTGTTTCTTTCAAGGTTGTTATTGTCTATAAACCTGGAAACAAAGAGAACTCCATTCTTTGTTTCACGATCAAAAGCAATGCCGCAGTAGTAGAAAAGTCCGTTTGGTCCTGCTCGTACGACTGGATCGGCGGCAGCATTTAATGGTAATCCGTTAGTGACATTAGAGATATCAGTCTTCACTAACATTCCTTCAGGAGTAAAGTCCTGAGGATAGCCCGGCAGAAGGGTGGTTATCCAGGATTTGCCGCCGTCAAACGATTTAAATACTCCTACCCAGGGTTCACGCGGAGCTTGGGCCGTCTCACCTTCTTCTTGGCCTGGCAATTCATCTCCCTCTTTCCCAGGAATATCTATCGTCCGGTAGTCATTAGCGCCTGCAAGGAGATGAAGGGGATTGCGTGTGGAGACAGCAATCGACGGTTCGTTCTGTCTCTGCAGCCAGGGATCACCATAAGGCAGTTGAGTGCCCGATACCATGTTCACATTCCGGCCTGCAATTATCTCTAGATTACTCGGCTTTTTTGGCGGTTTCTTACTCACTGTCCCTGTTTGATTCGATGTTCCTATTTGTGTGACAAATACAAAAATAAAAAACAAAATGAAAACCAAACGGAATTTCTTCATGCTCGCTCCCTTTAATGTTTTTGGGAAGAAGGAGTGGTAATTCTTAAAAATGGAGGTGTATTTTTATGGTTCAAGAAAAAGTCCCCGCTCATTCCGTTTCCCTTCTTTCAGGGAAAAAATATCGGCTATTTACAATATAGAAAGAATTTGCCGGCCTCTATTGCTCCCTGCTTCCTTATCCGATAGATTAACTTATACGACAGATTAATTATCACATGAAATATTCAGTGTCAAGCACTAAATTCACTAAATCAGGACCACGTTAAAGTCGATGTTCAGTTGGGTAGGCATGAAGTCAGGTTCATACTTGTAAAAGTGAGGAAGCAATTATTTTAGAGTTGACTTTTGTATTTATGTATAAAAATTTCCATTTCCTTTAGGAAGCTTTCAATATCTTTTAATTCGTTAAGTAAAATATCATAAAGTTCCTCAGGCAAAATTTCTTTGTAAAAGTGGACCATTCTATTTCTATATCCAGCCATCTTAATGAGAATCTCTGCGTAATCTTTTGAAACAACCCCTTTTTCTCCTAATGTGTTGGCGACCTCTTTGTATTCAAGGCTTTTATAAGAAAAACTTTTTGACAGGATATGCCTGCCTATATCAAAAATGGCTTCGATACACCTTCTTAGAAAGCTTTCCGTTGCAGCCGGATTTCTTTCATCGCTAAGAAAATCCTTTTTGGAAATTCTAGAAAGCCTTCTCAGCTTTTCCAGGAATACCCCAATTAAATTCAGGTTTTCCTGAATTCTATTCAAGTTCAATTTCGAAATAACCATTTTCGATAGACTCATAAAAATCCTTTTCAAAAATCTTTCTTTTTAAAGAAAGGTCAGAGGCGATTTTTTGGATATTTTCCTCGTACTCATCTGCAATACGCTCATCAGACGCATAGATTCGACGACCACAGACAATTTCATATTTGAAGAGTGCATCCACCTCATGAAGGAAGATTATATCAACATTAAACGGCTCAAAAAGTTTGGACAAATCTAAATAAAGGTTTCCATAAAATTCATACATTCTATCAGGTGGAGACTTTACAAGAAGACCAATATCCAAATCAGAAGTCTTCTCAATGCCAATCATCTGACCCTGAAGATATTTGAAACCGGCATCTTGTTGTGTTCCGAAGAGGTAAGCAAGAACAATCCTATACTTTTTACACAATTTGTTTAATTTGTTTATTTTGTCAGCCATTTTATCTGTCTGATTTATATTCCATAATGTAAAAATATCATACCATAATCTTGACTCAAACAATAGGAGACTTCCCAAAGTTCCACCCTTATCGTAACTAAAAAATATCCACAACCTTATGTGGCCAGATATGAGTCTTTGTCCAAAATACATTCATATCAAGAGAAAAACTTGGGTAAATAGCTCTTACTTATTCAGTCATCTCGCTTGTGGATGTTGTATTGTCTCCAAACCTTGTTTATCTGTCACCAATACCGAATTCCTGGATGCGTTTATTGTCTCGTTCGACGACAAAAATGCGGCCCAGCTTATCAATGACGATGCCTACAGGATAATTCAATTGGCCATCTGCCCCGCCTCGAACTCCCCATTTGGACACGAATGCTCCATCCGGATCAAACTTTTGTATCCTGTGATTGGCCGAATCAGCAACATAGACATAATTCATTGCATCGAGAAATAGGCTTTTAGGCCTTGAGAACTCCCCATCCCCCGTACCTTCTCTCCCAAATGAACCAAGGAACCGTCCATCCGAGGCAAACTTTTGCACTCGGGATTTATCTAGAACAAAAACTTCATTCTTTTGGCTAATGGCAATAGACACGGGATTTACAAACTCACCGTTACCTGTCCCCTGTCTTCCCCATGTCTTTTTTAATGTTCCAGCGGTTGAAAATTTCATAATGCGATGGTTTCCCGAATCGGCCACATAAATGTCTCCGGCTCTATCCACGGCGATCCCCAGAGGCGCATTAAAGGCCTTTTGACCCCCGGCTGATTTGTCCCATTTATTCACATAAGCTCCAGTCTTACTAAATATAAAAACACTGTTTGTCTTGAGATCGGTCACATAAATGGCTCCTCTGCTGTCAACGGCAATACCTGCAGGAGCTTTCAACTTTCTAAACTCACGTCCCGCATCTCCCCAGCCTGGAACAATCCTTCCTGTAGCATTAAATTTCTTTATACTGATGTCTGAGATATTCACGACATAGAAATTGTTCTGGTTATCCAAGGCTATCCCAGATGGTTGGGAAAACAACACGCTGGTCGGACCTCCCCATTTTTTTCTAAATCCATACCTATTAGCGGTTAATACAACTTCAATCTCTACGGGTTCTGGCCCGGCCGAAACTTCAACAATATCTTCCCAAGAGGCATAATTATTTTTCACTAGATACAGCTTGTGATTCCCAAATGGAACCAGGGGAATTTCACAATTTGTGACCAAACCGGTATCCTGTTCATTCAGAAACACTATAGCTCCTGGAGGATTGGTTTTAATGTGTATGCTTTTCCCGGCACTCTCTAAGGCATATTCCTTCTTCGAATTGGGCAGAGTGAGAAAAATCTCTTCATTTATCGGTTTGAATCCTTCCTTCTCAATGTCCAAAACAAACTTGGGAACCGGAGTCCTGTAGACCTCAGGTGAAAGACCGATTTCCTTACCATTGATTTTGATGGTCGCTTCCTTCGGGTTTGTTGAAATTTCTAGGGAATATTCCGTGATCAGACCTTTGTACTCATTTTCTGCATTTTGAATCAAAACCATCACTTCAGGATCAATAATATTGCGTGTCATCTCCTTGGCATAATCGGGTTCCACTTCAAACATGTTCTTAAATTCTTTTAAGGCGCCATAAAGGTCACCTTGTCCCGAAAATGCAAGTCCCATCCAAAGATATATTTCGGAAACCACATGTTTTTGTCGCTGAACATTTGTAATACTAAAAGTTTTTGCGAGCAGAGGTCTAAGCCTATCAAGAGCTTCTTCCAACTCCTGTTCCCGTCTGATTAAGTTTTTGTTTTCTTCCATCTTGAGCTCGATTTCTGCAATTAACTCGGCTTGAAATGCAACATCAGACTCCAGCACAGCCGCTTCTTCCGGAATGTCCTCTCCGGTGTATTCTTCGACAAGCTGCTCATGGATAAATCCCGAGATCTGGACTCCTTCATTCTCCGTATAGACTTTGTACCAGGAGCCCTCTTTTTCCTCGGCATCAAGGATTGTATTCAAAGCCACTCGGGCCAATGTCTGACCCCCGATATCGGGTGTGGCCTTCATCCTGGCTCCATCGACAATAACTTTGACTTTTATGGAAGCTCCATGCAAGGTGATCAAAAAAGCACAGAAGAAAAAAGCACAAAAAAGCTTTAATCGTAAATCAAACTTTTTTACTAGCATTTCTTTTCCCCTAAATGTATTTTCTATTTTTTATTAGTACTATTTTCTTCCTACGATCTTCCATAGATTCCCCTGTTTCTCAAAAAGCCAAGTTTTTTCACCTTCGTCAATGATTGCTCTCTGTTTTGTCGTCTTATTCACACCTGTAAGAAGATGAGAAAAACTGGCCTCAGCATGTTTGGCATCTGTGATCGTCACTGAAATATTGGAATAGGCGGATTCAATATTTTCGAAATTGTTAAAAATAAATATCGCTGCTTCCTTACGGCGCTCGGAGAAACCTTTAGTTCCAATATCGTCGAGAATAATGAGAAGTTCTTTGGACTCTTCAGCTTGTCTTTGACGTTCAATAATCCGCTCAATCTGGATTGTGGCGATAGCATCGTTTGCTCGTCGCATGTATTTGCTTGCTTCCTGATGATTTCTTCTGATTTTCAGAACTTCCTGCAGTTCTGTTATCGCCTGACGATAATTCTGACTATTATAGCTATCAACGGCTGCCTGCAAAAGAGGAGCTATAGCGATGTCCTCCTTTTCCAGTTTAGATCTTCTTATGAAGTCCTTGGCTACTGCATTATCAGCATCTTCTCCAATAATCGCCTCACCGAGTTTTATGGCTTCATCAAATTGTCCGCTGTCAAAAACAGATTTAAGCTGAGTCAATTTTTCCTCCAAGGGATCAGGAGCAGCCGTCTCCTTTACAAGAGGTTCAGCCGGAATCGAAGGAGGTTCTTCAGTTGTGACCGATTCTTCAGTCTTCATTTGGGCATTAACTTGCATAGCTTGCCGGGTTTGTACCGCAGGAGTATTATTGGATTTAATCACAAAAAAGAAAATTCCCGCAATCGCTATCAACGCAACGGCCGCAATTGAAACTCCCAGGATAAGACCGCGGCCTTTTTTTTGAGATTTATCCATCCTAATCGTTTTATCCTGATCAAAATCGTAAGTGATAGTCGAATCAAAGTCTGTGGATTCACCTTTAAGAGCCGCGACAAACTGAAGACAGGACTGGAAGCGACTTTTTGGATCTTTGGCCAAGGCTTTTTCGACGATATTTTCATAATTTGCAGGTAGTGACTTTTCAACTTCGGTGATATGTGGAGGTTCCTCATTGACAATCTTATACATAAGAGTAGAGATGTTTCCTCCGCTAAACGGCCTCTGTCCGGCTGCAAGTTCATAAAGGATAACACCAAGAGAAAAAATGTCGGCACGTTTGTCCACCCTCTTTCCCATAATTTGTTCTGGAGACATGTAGGAAGGTGTACCTACCGTAGTCCCAGACTGTGTTAGAGTGGATTTCTCTACACGCGCCACGCCAAAATCAACAACATTGGGTTTTCCCTTTAAATCTATCAGAATATTGGCAGGCTTAATATCGCGGTGGACAATTCCATGCTGATGGGCATATTCCAATGCCCCACAGAGTGGAATTATAATATCATTGATCTCTTTTGGAGAAAACTTCTTCTTTTTGGCAATCACCTGCTGCAGGCTTTGACCTTTGATATACTGCATAACGATATAAGTGAGATCTTTTTCCCGTCCGACATCGTATATGGTGGCGATATTGGAATGATCCAACTTTCCTGCAGCCTGGGCTTCCCTGATAAATCGCCCCATCATCTCCTCATCATCGCTATCGCTTAGATCAAACCTAATGGTTTTAACAGCGACTTCACGATTGATATCGGGATCCAGAGCTTTATAAACAACTCCCATGGCTCCCTTTCCCAACACTTCGATAATTTGGTACTTGCCAATCTTATCTATATCTTTTACTGCCATTTTTGTACTGTCGCAAAATAATAAATATTAAAGCTTTAATCTATCTTAAAATATAGAGATGACCACCTCAACCATGGTTGAAAAAATATAAAAGTCGCGGCTCAATGTCAAGGAAAAACCAAATTCGTCTTAGAGGCGGATTCCTATGCCGATACCGGCTTTGATTCCGCCTATATCGATGGTGAAGTCAGCCGGGGTCATCCTGCAGTAGGAATACTCAACAAAAAAATCGATCACAAATTGATTCACAGGCTCCAGATAAGCACCCACTTTAGTGACAAAACCCACAGCCCCGGTTTTTACATCCCCAATGACATTTGACTCCTTATAATTGAAGTAATTGACTCCGACTCCACCATAAAAGCTTAAAACACCTGTTGATAACCTGTATTTGAGCCCCGCTCCAAGGGGTACGATTTGAAGAGATGTTTCTTCACCCGTAAATGTCAGTTCTCCGTTTTGAGAAAAGTAGTTTCCCCCGATCCATACATCAAGATTTTTCCAGATGCCCAGGGAAATTTCTCCCCCATACATTAATCCGCCTCCATAGATATCCTTAAATGCCTGTTCAGTGGGATAAAAATAGCTACCTTTCACCTCAATAGTAACCGATCCCGCACGCAGACACACGGCTGCAAAAAAAACAATCGACAAAACAATCAAGACTTTTCTCATTTATTTCTCCCTGAACTCCATAAGTTTTTCTATTTTACACTAAATCGATAATCAAAAGAAGTTTTGTGATTGTTTTGCCAAAACTCATCCATTCATGGTATATACAATTGTCATTCACATGATCAAAACCAACTTATCACCAGAATCGTTTAGTACCACACTTCTCCGGTGGTATAAAATAAATTATCGACACCTTCCGTGGAGGCAGACAAAAAATCCCTATTTTATCTGGATTTCAGAGATTATGCTTCAGCAGACGACTGTTCAATCAGTCATCCCTTACTTCGAAAACTGGATAAAAAATTTTCCCGATATCACATCTCTCTCTCAAACTCCTCTCCAAAAAGTTCTCAAGACCTGGCAGGGTTTGGGGTACTATCAAAGGGCCAGGAATCTGCACGCGGCTTCAAAAATAATCGTAAAATCACACAAAGGGGAAATTCCAAAAAATTATGATGTTTTGAGAAAACTCCCCGGATTCGGTCCATACACCACAGCCGCTGTGTTGAGTCTGGCTTTCGATCTGCCTTATCCTGTAATCGATGCGAATGTATGCCGTGTTCTGATGCGTTTGACGGGATTAGCGAAAGAGGCCAACACTCGCCACGACAAAACGCTCCTAGATTTTCTCTATCCTCTCCTTCCCAAAAAGAATTTCAGCACGTTTAATCAGGCTATGATGGAATTGGGCGCTCTACTATGCAGGTCAAAAAATCCAGCGTGTCTCCTCTGTCCATTTCCGGATGGCTGTAAGGCCTTCATACAAGGAAAACAGGAAATCATCCCCAAGGCAAAGAAAAAGAGCTACAAAAAAGTTGAAGCCGTAGTTGGCATCATTAAAAAAGAGAATAAATTTTTAATCCAGAAGAGGCCTCCCGATGGACTACTCGCCGGGCTCTGGGAATTTCCAGGTGGCAAAATGAAATCCGGAGAGACCCAAAAACAGGCATTGCGGCGGGAAATAAGAGAGGAATTACTTTGTGAAGTTCAAGCGGCAAACTTTATTGTCACTGTACGGCATGCCTATACGCATTTCCAAGTCACTCTCCATGCTTTTGAATGCAAACTGGAACAAAATCCCCATCTTGACAAGAATGTCCAACGCTGGGTTACTCTTAAAGGTATTCAGAATTATCCTCTCCCTTCAGGCAGTGCAAAGATCATCCGCTATCTGGAAAACCTCAAAAAACACACTAGGGACACAAATTATGTTTTGTAATAAAATTCATTGGATTTTATTTGTCTTCTTTGTTTTTTTGCTCAATCCCAGCTGCAAGCAGCAACCCACATCCAGCACCCTTGATATCTCTCTCTATCTTCCTGCATCCGGAGAGGTTGACGGCTGGGACAGAGAAAGAGCTCTCCATTCATATAGCGGTGAAGATCTCTTTAGGTATATCAACGGAGGTGCCGAAATCTATCACGAATACGGTTTTAAGCAGGTCGTCGTCCAGGATTATAAAAATGCCAATGAACGGTCTCTTTCTGTAGAGATTTTTAAAATGGAAAATCCGGCGGCTGCATACGGCATTTACTCATTTAAAAAAAGTCCCGACGGTGTCCCATGGGAAACTGCACACGAAGGCAGGCTGGAGGGATATTATCTGAATTTCTGGAAAGGTCATTATCTGGTCACAATCACAGGCTTTGATGAAGAAGACGAGACCGTAGCCGGCATAAAATCCATAGCCAAAACCATCGCCAATAATATTCCCGCAGCAGAAGATGTACAAAAACCCCGTTTAGTGAACATACTCCCACAAAAAGATCTTATCCCAGGAAGCGAAAAGTATTTTAAGGGAAACCTGGGATTATTCAACAGCTATCCCTTTTCTCAGCAGAATATCTTCAACCTCAAAGATGGAGCACGGGGAACCTACTCAGGAGGATACGACATTTACATTATTCAATACTCAAATCCACAACGATCCGGTGAACAACTCAAAGGAATAGAAGAGTCTCTTCGTTTTGACCCAAGATATCATAGTTTAAATTCGTCAGAGGCGACCTTTTTCATCCTCGATGATAAAGAGATGCTTCTTTATTTTTCACCTATGGGAAGGTACATCGTGATAATTTTAGGTGCCGAAGATTTCGCCAGTGCAGAGAATATAGCAAAAGGGATTCAATTTAATGGAAACCATTAAAAGTGTGGCGGAGAGGGTGGGATTCGAACCCACGGTACCGATTTTTGTCGGCACAATCGCTTAGCAGGCGACCCTGTTCAACCACTCCAGCACCTCTCCACCTGCCTGAATAGGTCTCGCCAATTCTACCACTTTTCATAGAATTTTCAAACCGAAGAGCTATAAATAAAATGGCGGAGGGAGAGGGATTCGAACCCCCGTCACGATTGCTCGTGAAGCGATTTTCAAGACCGCCGCCTTCAACCACTCGGCCATCCCTCCGCTAGGGAGACAATTTGAATAGGGAAATCTATTTTAAAGGATTATTCGATCTTTTCCAATCCGTTCATATAAGGCCTCAGGGCTTTGGGTACAACAACACTGCCGTCTTTCTGTTGATAGCTCTCTAGAATAGCACTGACCGTCCGTCCCAGTGCCACTCCTGATCCATTAAGGGTGTGAACAAATTGGGGTTTGGATTTCGTCTCACTTCGGAAACGGATGTTGGCTCTACGCGCCTGAAAATCCTCACAGTTTGTACAGGAAGAAATTTCAAGGAATTTGTCTCTATTCGGCATCCAGAGCTCTAAATCATAGGTTTTAGCCCCTGAAAATCCCAAGTCTCCCGAACAGAGAACCACAACACGATAATGCAGCCCTAATCTTTTCAGGACCTCTTCAGCATCCGAAGTGAGTTTTTCCAACTCCACATAAGAGTTCTCCGGAAGAGAAAAAGTCATCAACTCGACTTTGTTGAATTGGTGTTGTCTGATTAATCCCCGGATGTCTTTTCCGTACGATCCCGCTTCACTCCTGAAACAGGGAGTGTAGGCAACAAACCTCTTTGGAAGGGATTCCTTATCGAGAATTTCATCCCGGTAGTAATTGGTAAGAGGAACTTCCGCTGTGGGAATTAAATACCAGGATAAACCTTGGAGTTTAAACAGATCGTCTTCGAACTTTGGAAGATTTCCCGTTCCGGTTAAGCTGGTCTCATTGACGATAAACGGAGGAATCACCTCTTTATAGCCTTTTTCTCTAGTGTGAATATCCAGCATAAAGTTGATCAAGGCTCTCTCTAAAAGCGCCCCTTTCCCCAGGTAAACAGTAAATCTAGATCCCGTTATTTTTGATGCCCGTTCAAAATCCAGTATTCCCAGATTCTTGCCAATTTCCCAATGTGGTTTTGGGAAGAAAGAAAACTCAGGTTTATCACCCGACCTGCGCACTTCAGTATTGTCTTCCGAGGGCAAGCCTTCCGGAACAGATTCATGTGGAATATTCGGAATATTCAGAAGGATTGACTTCAATTTATCATCGACTGTCTTGAGCTTCTCCTCGAGATTTTTTATCTCCTCAGAGACTTTTTTCATCGCGACGATTTCGGAAGAAGCATCTTTTTTGTCCATTTTCATCTGGCCAATGAGTTTAGAGGTCTTGTTCAATTCAAAACGGAGGGCTTCGACTTTTTGCAGCTGGGTCTTCTTCTCCTTGATGAGTTTTTCAAATGGGGCGAGATTGATCTCCATTCCTCGAGAAACCGTTTTCCTGATAACAAGATCAAGATTTTCCTGTACAAACTTAACATCCAGCATTCCGCAAATTATATTAAAAAAATAGAACACTGGCAAATTATCCAGATTTGACTCTGGGAGGGCATTAAAATATAGTTATAGCTCAAGCAAGACTGAAGATAAAGGAGATAGAGGCTGCGATAAGCAAAGTCAATGGGCAAAGAATTTAAAGGCTACATTCAAGTTTATACGGGCAATGGAAAAGGGAAAACCACGGCCGCACTGGGTCTGGCTGTTCGGGCCGCAGGACATAAGGAAAAAACATTCATTGGACAGTTTCTCAAGGGCCAGGACTACGGTGAACTGGATGCAGTTAAAAATTTCTCACCACTCATCACAATCGAACAGTATGGACGGAAAGGTTTCTATCATGTCACCAAAGAGCCAGACAAGGATGATATCCAAAGAGCCAGACTCGGATTGGAAAAATGCCAAAAGGCCATGCTGTCGGAAAAATACAGGATTATCATTTTGGATGAAATCAATGTCACAGTCTATTTCAATCTTCTTTCAGAAAAAGATATCCACTCTTTCCTGGACCAAAAACCAGAAGATGTTGAAATAATCCTCACGGGACGATACGCTCCCGAATCCTTCCTTGAAAGAGCCGATCTTGTCACAGAAATGAAAGAGGTCAAACACTACTACGAAAAAGGAATCCAAGCAAGAAAAGGCATCGAAAAATAAAACATGGAAAGAGAGAAATTTGATTGCCTAGTTGAAGAAGCTCTGGAGCAGATACCGGAAAAATTCACTAAGCTTTTTGAAAATATCAATGTCCAAGTAAAAGATAGAGCCCCTCAGAATGTCCATAAACAAACTGGCATTTCACATAACAGCTTGATTCTGGGGACATACCATGGAGTTCCCTATAAACACAGAGGTCCTTATTATGGCAATACTCCGCCTGATGTAATCACCATCTATCAAAAATCTATAGAAGACATTTGTATCTCAGAGGAAGATGTTAAAAAAAAAATCAGAGAAGTGGTTCTTCATGAGGTGGGACACTACTTCGGGTTGAAAGAAAAAGATCTCAAGGATATCGAAAGACGATAATTTTACAGGGAGGTTTATGATGAGTTATAGATTCAAAGGAATCTTCACACCCCTGACAACGCCTTATGAAGATGATCACATCTCTCCGGAAAAACTGAGAGAGAATATCAAAAAGTATAATGACTTTGATCTTTCAGGATATCTGGTCCTCGGCTCGACAGGTGAAAGCGTCTTCCTTTCGGATATGGAATCTGAAGAGATCGTCAAAACAGCTAAAAAGGCGGCGGCTTCTGATAAAACGATCATCGCCGGTACAGCCAAAGAATCCACGCAATTGACATTGGAATTTACCAACAGGATGGCCGACAAGGGCGCGGATGCTGCTCTAATCCGCACACCAAGCTACATGAAATCATTGATGGACAAAGAGGCTCTGCGCATACACTTTTTGACGATAGCCGATTCATCAAAAATCCCGATAATCATCTACCACATTCCCCGCAACACGGGACTGACAATATCCTCAAAACTCATCTCCGATCTTTCCAAACATCCCAACATCGCCGGTCTCAAAGACAGCTCGGGTAATGTGGCCTTTCTCAGTGAAACTATCCCTCAATTACATCCAAATTTCGATTTTCTTCTAGGAGCGGCAAGTATTTTCCTTCCAGGCCTCATTATGGGAGCCAGTGGAGGAATCATTACGCTGTCCAGCATTGCTCCATCCCAGTGTCTCAGACTCTTCTCCTTGTACCTGGAGAAAAAATGGGAAGAGGCCGTTAAGCTTCAGTTTAAGCTTATTCCGCTAAATAAAGCCATTATCGAAACCTACGGTATCCCCGCCACTAAATATGCACTCGACCTCTTGGGATATCATGGGGGGCCCTGCCGTCCTCCACTCCGTTCATTAGGACAGACAGGGAAAGAGGAGATGAAAGCTATTCTCCAAAAACTCAACCTTCTCTAATAGTTTTCAATTGGGGCAGGTTTTTATTTTTCCAGTTTTGCTATGCCCGCCAGATCGAGAGTTTTTGCGACAGCAACAAGCTCGGAAGGATCACTGAAATTCTCGCCTTCTATCTGAATATAAAACCTATCATTGATGAGAATAATTATATCGACACTTTTATCCGTTCGACTGTATTTTTCTGCTCCGGGAAAACCGTCTACTGTCAATTTTTTTATGTACTCATCAGATGTATCTATCTCCCTGTTTATGAATATCTTTATCCCGGCATAGAACATAGGAGCGTATCCCCCATCTACAAGGTTGATTTTGAAGGATTTTTCTCCTGATGAATAGCTTCTTTCGGCATGACTCATAGAAAATGTCCCCATCGATATTGTCCTGCCTTTGGCATCCCCCTCGGCATTTCAGCCTTGTAAATCGACAAGAAAGGGAACCAGTTCTTTCCAGTTGACCGGTTCGACAGGTTCCTTCGTTTGAGCCTGGATAGACAGTAAACCCAGTATAAGTCCAAGGAATATAAAGCAAGAGATTTTCTTTATTTTCAATTTTAGCCCTCCTTTTAAATGTTAAAAGAACCGTGCACCCCACTCCGACCGCACCTTACCTGCGTTATCTAAGCAGTTAGCTCAGGCAAGGCTGATCTGCAGCACAAGACACTACCCTGCTACCGCTGCTACCTTCCGGTCCTGACGGAATTTACAGAGAGAACTTTGCGCAGGGCCCACACCCTCATCACCACTTTCTCAGACACAGTCCAGACAAAACCCGGCCTCGGCGGGGAATTCAATTCCACTGTAGCGGATTGTGGATAACAGGGCACCGCTAGCTCCCCATCTAGCACGGTCCTCTATCTTACAATAATTTTCAAAATATTCATGTTAAAGAACGATACCGCATCAAAACCTTAATGCGGCTCCAACTCGTAGAATAAAACCATTCCAAAAGCTGGCTTCTCCCTTGAGTTGCAAGGCGGGCAACAACTTGATTCGCACCCCAAAACCTGCTTGAAACAGAGGAAAAATATTGGGAAGATTTATATCAATCTCTTCTTCCGCTTCCTTTAAAGTTTTAGTCACCTCATCCTCTATCTGTTCGGAAGGGCCAGCCCATGTGTATGTTCCTGTATAATTATAGCCGAATTCACCTCTTAACGCACCAATTCCAAATCCCAAAACAAAATACGGAGAAACCGGCCAGTGTGGAACCATATCCCATCGGAAGCTCAAATTCGTCAGAAGAGGCCTGACTTCCAGGTAAATCTTGGATTCAACTTCTGCGTAGCTCCCGTTTGTAAAATTTTGCCTGACCGTACCCTGAACAATCAGATTCATCCGGTTTTCCTCAATGGACACTCCAATGCTGAATGGAGTTTCCCTCCCTTTTGGATAGAATCGAAACTCTACTCCATAGTTATTCCCATTGGAATCAAAAGTAAGGCTGTGTTCATAGTCAGCATTGAAGATCCCTGAATACGTATCACTGATTTGACGAAAGACTTCATCTCGGATTTCTCTTCCCAATCTATTATTCCAATCTGTGGCAAACAAGCTTTTAATCAAGTTGGCCGACCACGTTGAATAGTGAATATCAATCTCAAATTTTCCCTCTACGTTATCTGAAGGAAGCTCTGTAAGCTTAACCTCTGGCTCCTTTTCTTGTGCCGCACTCAACGTACTTAATATCAGCACCATACATAAGATCAAATAACAACAGCTTTTTGTCCTCATGAATAATTTCATTTTATACTCGACTTTATTATTTTAACGCATCTCTGAACCAATAAAAAGAGATTCCAGCCTTCATCCCTACTTTAGTCGAGTCATACTCTTAAAAATGTAATATAATCGGAAGAAATTGATCCAGTTTGAAAACGATAATATCAACTGGTCTGCACGAGTAGAGGTTACTGCAGTTTTTATGAATAATTCATTCTATTCACCAATAATCTTAACCAAAACACGCTTCCTGCGGCGTCCGTCAAATTCTCCGTAGAAAATCTGCTCCCAGGGACCAAAATCCAAACGTCCGTTAGTGACGGCCACAACAACTTCCCTTCCCATAATGGACCTTTTCAGATGGCCGTCAGCGTTGTCTTCACCGGTTCTGTTGTGAAGATACTGAGAAACAGGCTCGTG
>CAZEWV010000002.1:5946-36047 GCA_964516025.1 uncultured Eubacteriales bacterium | reverse complement strand
CACATCACTTTCTGTTCCCTCGATATACTTCAATATACACATCCCTTCATCATTGCCATTGACGACACCCAGGATGTCCTTCTGATTGTGAACGCTTGTACCGCTCTCACTGTCTGTAATCAGCTGAATCCTGGCTTCCTTAGGTCCAATAGGGCCGATGACACGTCCGACAAGCTGTCCTAATTTATCCATCACAATCATATCCTTTTCAATCCCATCGAAAAAGCCCCTGTTGATAACAACAGACTTATATTTATTCGTCAAGTCAAATTCAATGACTCGGGTATAGACAATACTCTGACGTATGTCTTCAAGAATCTCCTTAAGTTCTGCCTCTTTAGCGCTCCGATCCAGTAATCCTCTTATGAGACGGTTTTCGAGCTGCAGGAAAAAAACTTCTTCCTTAATGTCTTTATTCTCCTTGTGAACACCTCTAAGGCTAAAATAGCCTTTCCAGATATTTCCAATTCCTCGAATGATGGACGAGACGCCATTTTGTAAAGGCGCAAATATTGAAAATACAGTCTTTTCAAGAAGGCTTGACTCTGAACCCAACGGGGTTTGGACGGAGAGTAAGATCAATTGAAAAAAAATCAGACAAAAAAGAACTACAAGATTTTTTCTCTTTTTCAGAAAAGAAGGCATAAAAAATACACAATGACTGTGATTAGAGTAAAGATATCTTTTTTAACAATTCCAAATCATCAAGCATCTTCCCTGCCCCCAGAACGACAGAGGTCAGAGGATCTTCAGTGATGAAAACCGGTAGTTGTGTTTCCTCTCGGATGCGTTTATCGATATTTTTAAGGAGAGCTCCTCCTCCTGTCATGACAATTCCACGATCGATAATGTCTGCAGATAATTCGGGAGGCGTCTGTTCCAGCGCAATTCTCACTGCATTGACGATTGAAGCCACCACATCCTCAAGAGCTTCTCTGACTTCTTGATCATCAATGACAATGGTTTTGGGGATACCTTCCCTCAAGTCACGTCCTTTTATCTCCATGGTCATGGGTTCATCAAGAGGATACGCCGAGCCGATCTGCATTTTCACTTGCTCCGCACTCTTCTCTCCAATAAGGAGATTATATTTTTTCTTGATGTACTGTATGATTGCCTCATCCATCTCATTTCCGGCAATCCGAATGGAATGGTTGAATACGATCCCTCTCAGGGAAATGACAGCGATATCGGTTGTTCCTCCACCGATATCCACGATCATATTTCCTGTGGGTTCTGAAATGGGCAGATCGGCTCCAACAGAAGCAGACATGGGTTGTTCGACAAGATAGACTTCGGAAGCCTTGGCTCGCAGGGCAACGTCTTTTACAGCCCTCCGCTCGACCTGTGTGACCCCTGTCGGAATACCGATAACAATACGTGGGCGGAGAACAAATGTCCGATTGTTGGTCGCCTTTTTGATGAAATAATCGAGCATTTTCTCTGCAACTTCAAAATCAGCGATTACTCCATCTCTCATGGGTTTTATCGCCATAACACTCGTTGGTGTCTTTCCCAGCATCTCTTTCGCACGTGTCCCCACTGCTTCGACCTTGCCTGTTTGGTTGTTTACGACCACGATGGATGGTTCTTGAACAATAATGCCCCTCCCTTTCAGAAACACAAGTGTATTGGCTGTCCCAAGGTCAATCGCCAGATCGCAGCAGAATCTTTTTTTAAGCCATGTGACCAAACTCATCTCTATCTTTCTCTTTCTACAGTTTTTATAGCATAAAAATCTCAAGCAAGCAAATGAATTCGCCAGGAAAACTTAATAGGCACAGAGGGATACCCTCTTTGGATAAACAGGTCTGCACATCTGATTCAGAATACAAATTCATGAGAGATTTTCAAGAAATCTCTTTTTACCTTGATTTTTATTTATGCAATAGATATAGTCAGAAAAAATCATGAAACAATGCGGGAGGTCCTCATGAGTGACAACGCCTTCAAACCCTATGTCCCTGCCGGGCAATCCATGAAAGAAATTACTTTCAAATCTGTCCTGCTTGGAATTATCATGGCTGTTATTCTTGGAGCGGCCAATGCCTATCTGGGATTGCTCGTTGGAATGACCGTGGCCGCCACGTTTCCCGCCGCCGTCATGGCCATGGCTGTCCTTCGTCCATTCAAAGGGACCATTCTGGAAGAGAATTTCGCCCGAACAACCGGCGCTGTGGGAGAAGCCCTGGCTGCCGGTGCGATCTTCACAATCCCTGCTTTTCTAATTGCCGGTGTATGGACCGAATTCGATCTCTTTAAGTCAACTATGCTTATGCTTATCGGCGGCACTTTGGGTGTTTTTCTTGTCATTCTGATCCGGCGCACTCTTGTCGAAGACGCTGAGCTTCCCTTTCCGGAAAGCGTCGCCTGTGCAGAAATGGTCAAAACAGGTCAAAAAGGCGGATCACAAGCAAAATACATGTTCTGGGCCATGGGGCTTGGCGGTCTTATTGAATTTTTCACGAATGAAAACGGAATCCAGTTCATAAAACCCTATGTAAGAACCGTTTTCAAAATCCCCGGCCTCTCCCGAATAACTTATCTCGATGGTGACAACATCGAAATCACTAAAACTAGTACGATTCAGGGAAGAATGTTCATCGAATCTCCTGCAGCCAATGCGGCTATGACCGGAGTGGGCTTTATTATCGGCCCCAAACTGGCTGCCCTTACATTTTCAGGAGGTGTCCTCGGCTGGTTATTCCTTATGCCCATCCTTCTCTTTATCAACGGCGATTTGGGAGCAATCGTTTCTGACTTCAGCGGAAACTGGACCGATTTAGCAGTTTCCGCCTATAACTCCCAGATCAAACCTGTTGCTGTAGGAGCCATGCTGGTCGGAGCTTTTTACACTTTATTCAATATGCGAAAAAGTCTCTTCAGAGGAATAAGCCGTTCTATTAAAGACGTCAAAATATCACGATCAGGCCAAACTTCCTCAACACTGAGAACCGATAAAGATATTTCATTTAGAACAATTATTTTCGGCATCATCTTATTAACTATCCCTATGATTTTCCTCTATAACGTCTTCACAAAAAGTTTTGGTTCAGCCATTGTCGCAGCTATTGTCATGCTCATCATGGGCCTTCTCTTTGCAGCGGTGGCCGGATATCTCGTAGGTATCATCGGATCATCTTCCAATCCTATCTCCGGATTGACCCTCACCACACTTCTTATTGCGGCCCTGATGATGGTGCTTATGGGACAGAAAGGAATGCCTGGAATCGCAGCTGTCCTGGGAGTGGCGGCGGTCGTCTGCTGTGTGGCTGGAGTTGCTGGAGATATGATTCAAGATTTAAAGGTCGGACATATCCTTGGCGGGACACCATGGAAAATGCAAATCGGAGAAATCATTGGTGTTGTCGCGGCCGCCTTGACCTTGACATTTTCCCTACAACTCCTCCATAAAACCATAGGAATCGGCACTGATGCCTTGCCGGCCCCTCAGGCGTCACTCATGGCCACAATGGCCAAAGGAATCGTTGGGGGAGAGATGGCTTGGCCTCTTGTCGTGGCAGGAATGCTGCTTGCCCTTGTACTCATCCTTATCGGGACACCTTCACCCATGCTCGTGGCGGTGGGTATGTACCTTCCATTCAGAGCCACGGCCTGTATATTTTTTGGAGGAGTCCTAAAATACATCTTGGACAAAAAAACTAGCAATAAAAATCCTTCAAAAAAAGCGAAAGAAATCGTCGAAAACATAGGCCTGCTTGTTGCATCCGGCTTAATTGCAGGGCAGGCCATGATGGGCATCCTCACTGCTGCGATGAAAGGCGCCAAAGTCAATCTACCAAAAGTATGGAGCAGCGGATGGCTGGGCCTCTTGGTCTTTTTTATCCTCGGATTTGTACTCATGTACCTCCCCTATAAAAAAATGATAATGTCCGGAGATGTTAGCGCTCCTGAAGAACAATCCGATTAATAGAGTCCGATTCAGTACGTATTAGTTTAAGCTGTGGCGGACAAGAAGAATAAGAATCGAACACAAATTAATCTGCTACGCCTTATCCCTGTTCAGAATACAAAATGCGAAATTAAAGAGGACGGACTGGTTGTCCTCTTTAAACCAAAATTTACCAATTCCTTAATTGTTAAATACATTCTTCCTCGAATGAAACAACCCTACTATAAAATCAAATTGGACGATATCGGGAGTTTCTTCTGGTTGAAATGCAACGGCACCCGGACAGTTCAAGAAATTGCTGAACTCCATAAAAGTAAATTCGAGGACAAAGTGGAACCCCTATACGATAGAATAGCTCAATTCCTCGCGAGTCTTGAAAAAAACCGTCTTATAATCCTCAAATGAAAGAAACCTACTGGAGAAATCCGTTGTTCCTCCATGTTTATTTTAGAGTCAGAGGGAACCCTTACGTATTCTGCCGATAATCATTTAGAAGGCCATATTTTTCCGACTCAACTGAAGATGCTACGCAAGGGACGCATCCCCATTTCTGTGATTTCCTCTTATCAAGTAAGGAGGGGAAAAACGACCACGGAATTCCGAGATTCCTTGACCAAAACACAGAAGCAAATTTTAAACCTGCGAGGAATCAGCTCAGTTTACTATTGGGGACAGTCTGTTGTACAAGTTGAAAAATCCGGAAAAACCTGATTGCAACTTGCTGGAAATGGGATTATGATATACGATAAAAATAATAAAGGAGATTTGATATGAATCGTCTAAGATTTTTTTCATCGACTTTGTTTATTTCCATCTTAATTTTCGTGTTTGCTGGCAGTGCTTTTACCGCAGAATCCTCCAAGCTCCCATCCGATTTATTCAAGCATATCCAATGGCGGGAGATCGGCCCGACTTCATTCGGAGGGCGTATCGATGACATCGAAGCTGTTGTTTCCAATCCGAACATCATCTTCATTGCCTCTGCTTCAGGCGGGATTTTCAAGAGTGTCAACAATGCTGTAACCTGGAAGGCCGTTTTCGACGAGGAGGGCACTTCGCTCTCCATCGGAGATATTGCTATTGCTCCATCTGATCCCAACATAGTCTGGGCCGGTACTGGAGAACCGAACAGTCGCCAGAGTTCATCATGGGGCGATGGAGTCTACAAATCTGTCGATGGTGGAGAGACCTGGAAATACATGGGTTTAAAAGAAACACACAATATCGGCCGAATCGTCATCAATCCCATGAATCCAAACATCGTATTTGTCGCAGCTTTGGGACATCTCTGGGGCCCGAATCCTGAGAGAGGTCTTTACCGGACAAAGGATGGAGGAAAGACGTGGGAAAAAGTACTCGAGATCAATGAAGACACAGGCGTAGTAGAAGTGGCCATGGAAGACAATGGGCGAGTCCTCTATGCAGGGGCCTACCAGCGCAGGCGCAGGGCATGGGGCTTTGTCGGAGGAGGCCCACACAGTGGCCTTTATCGATCTCTGGATGGGGGAGATACATGGGAAAAGTTGACCAAGGGCCTTCCTGAAGGAGATACTGGCCGCATTGGTCTGAATATCTCCAAGAGCCATCCGAACATCATCTATTCCATCATCCAGAACAAGAATGGCGGTGTTTTCCGCTCAGAAGACAGGGGTGATTCCTGGACCAAGATGAGCAGCACGAATCCTCGCCCTATGTATTACAGTCAAATTCGTGTCGATCCTAAGAATCCTAATAAAGTATGGGTATTGGGGAGTCCTCTTTTTGTCTCTATAGATGGGGGAAAGACTTTTACCGCCGAAAGAACAGGAGAGAAAATTCATGTGGACCACCATGCCCTGTGGATCAATCCTAATAATCCGGATCATCTCCTTCTGGGCAATGATGGCGGGTTTTACATCTCCTATGACGGAAGCAAAAACTGGGATTTCATAGACAATATTCCTATCGGCCAGTACTATGCCATCGGTATCGACACCCAAGATCCCTACTGGATCTATGGCGGCACTCAGGACAATGGAAGCTGGGGAATCCCCAGTAGAAATTACAGCCAGCTCGGTATACAGAACACTGATGTGGTCTGTATCGCCTATGGAGACGGATTCTATACGGCCGTAGATCCCAGAGACCACACGGTTATTTATTCCGAGTCCCAATCCGGCAGATTCTACTTGGTAGACTTGACCACGAGAGAAGAAAAGGGGGTTCACCCCGTTCCAGAGGACCCCAAGGAAGAATACAGATGGAACTGGAGTTGTCCATTACTTATTTCTCCCCACAATCCCGACATTGTCTACTATGGAGGGAATAGACTTTTCAAAACAACTGACAAAGCCCACACATGGGTGGAAATCAGCCCTGATCTGACGAAGAATCAGGAATGGAAGAAACTACCCATAATGGGAATTGTAAGAGATGAGAACACTCTCTCCCGAGACGACGGCACCTCAGATTACGGCACATTAACCACGATTACTGAATCCCCAGTTCAGGCCGGACTCCTCTATGTCGGTACTGACGACGGGAATGTCCAAATGACAAAGGATGGTGGTCAAACATGGGAAGACCTGACCAAGAAGTTCCGGCTCCCCGGCCCTCGCTGGGTGACACGCGCCCTGGGTTCTCATCATGATGCGGGAACAGCGTATGTGACTTTTAGCGGACACCAGGACAATGATTTCACTCCTTACATATTCAAGTCTACTGATTTTGGTCAGACATGGAAAAGCATAAGCGGAGACATGCCGGACGGAATAGTCGTCAACGCCATGGCAGAACACCCTCGAAACGCGAATCTTCTTCTGGCCGGCACCGAGTTCGGTTTGTTTATATCCATAAACGGCGGAAAGAATTGGACACTCTCCTCTGGAAACCTTCCTCGTGTACCCATCGATGACATCATCATCAATGCCCGGGAAAACGATATCATCCTCGGCACTCATGGACGGAGCATAATCATCCTGGATGACATCGCTTTTCTAGAAAAACTGGATCAGAAAACTCTGGATTCTGAGGTTCATCTCTTTCCTCCCAGAGTCGCTACCCAGTATTACGAAAGGAGAGCACTTCCTGTGCCTGGAGCTTCGGAATTTTTGGGGCCCAACCCAGATTATGGGGCCTTGATCACCTATTACCTCAAGAGTGACCCTCCGAAGAAAGAACCCGCAAAAGAAGAGAAATCCGAAAATGCGGAAGTAAAGAATGAGCATAAACACAAACCCAAAGTGAAGATCACTATATTGGATACAGATGGGAATGTGGTCCGCGAGTTGAAAGGCCCGGATAAAAAGGGATTTAACCGGATCAACTGGGATCTCCGTTTTCCTCTTTCCTTTGATTCAAGAGTTGAAGAAGGATGGTTTGGACCCCTCAAAGGCCCATTCGTTCTTCCCGGAAAATACACAATAAAGCTGATAGCCCGTGGACAGGAACTCCTCCAGACGGTTGAAGTCAGAGTCGATCCCCAGGCAAAGACAACACCCGATCAGCTCAAGGCTCGATTCGATGCCAACATGGTTGTGAGTGAATTGCAGAGGGCCTTCAAAGAAAGCCAGAAAATCATTCGTGATATAGACCAAGAAATAAACCGCATCAAAGAACTATTGAAGGGAAAGAAGGACGCCCCGGAAGAAGTAAACAACCTCATCAAAGATTTTTCCAAGAAATTCGAAGAAATTAAGAAGGAATTCACAGGAGGGTGGGGAGGCCCAGAATTCACAATCATGGATCTGGCAGGCCAACTCCAAGCATCTACAACGAAACCGACTCAAGCACAGATGAGAAGCATAGATCACCTCATGGATAAGGTGGGAAAGAACGTCGAAAAACTCAATGCCTTCCTTACCAAGGAGTATCCTGATCTGCAAAATCAATTGATGGAAAAAGGGATTAATGCGGTCTCTACTGAGGCAATTAAGCCGCCTAAGCGGAAATAAGCTGCTGAGCATTTTTTGGAGAAGAGATAAGAGATATTTGCCATAATTCCAAAATTGTCGATAGGGCAGAGGGATGTATTATGCCAGAGGAAAATCTTTATCCTTGCTGATCTGATTCCGCTCCTCTCTAAGATATAGAGTCTATACTCTTTTTTGTAAAAGGAGGTTTTCATGTTTCGCATAAGAATGTCTTCAATAGGTTTTTTGCTGCTGATTGTGATCATTATTTCTGCCAATTTTTCAATCTCTGCTGAAGCATCTGAGTTTAGCACAGAAAGTCTTAAGCACATCAAATGGCGGGCGATAGGTCCGGCTGCTTTTGGCGGTCGCATCGATGATATCGAAGCGGTCCCCGGTAAACCGAACATTATATTTATTGCCGCCGCTTCCGGTGGTATCTTCAGAAGCATTGATAACGGTACGACATGGAAAGCTGTCTTCGATGAAGAAGGGAGTTCGTTAACCATAGGCGATATAGCCATCGCACCTTCCGATCCCAACATCGTCTGGGCAGGCACGGGGGAGTCGAACAACCGTCAAAGCTCATCCTGGGGAGATGGAGTTTATAAATCCTTGGATGGCGGTGAAATATGGACAAACATGGGTCTAAAAGACACTCATCACATAGGCCGTGTACTTATTCATCCTCAGAATCCGGATGTGGTTTATGTGGCAGCCTTAGGACATCTTTGGGGACCCAATCCGGAGCGTGGGATTTTCCGGACAAAAGATAGCGGAAAAACTTGGGAGAAGGTACTTTACATCAACGAAGATACAGGATTTACTGATTTGGCTATTGAAGAGAACGGACGGGTTTTATATGCCGCGGCCTACCAGCGTCGCCGCCGCGGATGGGGATATGTCGGAGGAGGCCCGTACAGCGGTCTCTATCGGTCCTTGGATGGCGGAGACACATGGGAAAAACTATTCAAAGGGCTTCCACATGGAGACACGGGACGGATTGGTATCGCTCTATCTCCCAGCCACCCTCACATTGTCTATGCCATCATTCAACACAGCAAGGGTGGTGTTTTCAGGTCAGAAAACAGAGGAAAGACCTGGACTAGGCGGGGAAACCTTCCTTATCCCCTGATGTTTAGTGTCTATTTCTGTAAGATGCGTGTCGATCCCCAAAATCCTGATAAGATATGGGATTTGGGCTATGCCCTTTCTCTTTCTCTCGATGGCGGAAAAACCTTCACCAGTGAAGGAACATGGGAAAATATCCATACAGACCACCATGCACTCTGGATCAATCCCAACAACCCAGACCATCTCCTTCTGGGAGGTGATGGTGGTTTATACATCTCCTACAGCGGCAGCAGGACTTGGGATTTCATCGACAATCTTCCCATCTCTCAGTTCTATAGTATAGGCATTGATACCCGTGATCCCTACTGGATTTACGGGGGAGCCCAGGATCATGGAGCTTTTGGCCTTCCAAGCAGAACAGACAGCCGGCTGGGCATCACCAACTCTGATATGGTCTTGGTGGCTTTCGGGGATGCCTTCCACTGTGTGGTCGATCCTAAAGATCCAAATATTATCTATACCGAGAACCAGGAGGGAAGGCTCGTTTTCAAGAATATGAAGACGCATGAAGAAAGGATAATCCGGCCCATACCTGATAGCATGAAAGAAGTCTACCGGTTCAATTGGAAGTGTCCGCTGGTCATGTCGCATTATGATTCCCGTGTTCTGTATTACGGGGGGAACAAGATATTTAAGACTTCAGATCAAGGGCACAGCTGGGAGGTGATTAGCCCTGATCTGACCAAGAATCAAGACTGGAAAAAACTGCCTGTCATGGGGATGGAGAGGACTAGGGATACTCTTGCCCTTAATTATGGGGTGGCCCATTATGGGACAATCACTTCTCTTTCCGAATCCCCTGTTCAGGAGGGATTGATCTATGCGGGGACAGACGATGGAATTGTGCAAGTGACAAAGGATGGGGGTAAGAGCTGGGATGATTTGACGAAAGGATTTCGTCTTTCGGAATCCCGTTGGGTAAGCTGTGTTCTTGCCTCACATCATGGTGCTGGCAGGGCTTATGTCTGTTTTGATGGCCATTGGGATGATGACTTTGCACCCTACGTGTTCAAGACCGAGGACTTTGGAAAAACTTGGAAGAGCATCTCGGGCGACATGCCGGATGGAATGGTAGTCAATGATCTGGAAGAGCATCCTCGCAATCCTAATCTTCTTTTTGCCGGGACAGAGTTCGGGTTGTTTATCTCCATAAACAGCGGGAGAAACTGGGTGCTGGCAAGAGGGAATCTACCGCGTGTGCCAGTGGATGATATCATTGTCAATGCAAGGGATAATGACCTGATCCTAGGCACTCATGGACGGGGATTTTTCATCTTGGATGATATAAGGATGTTAGAAGATGTGAATGAGGGAGTACTCTCTTCTGAAGCATATCTATTTCCCTCCCGTATGGCCACCCAGTATTTTGAGACAAGGGTGTATCCTTTCCCAGCCCATGATAAATTCCGGGCGCCTAATCCTGATTATGGGGTTTTGATCACCTATTATCTTAAAAACGACCCGGCTTCCCAAGAGGAAGGATCGGAGAAAAAGTCTAAGGTGGAGATTATTATATTGGATAAGGATGGAAAGGTTATCCGGAAACTTAAGGGTCCTGACGAAAAGGGTTTTAACCGTGTCAACTGGGATCTTCGTTATCCTCTTTCCTTTGATCCGGCAGGTACGAGTTCAGGATATTATGAACCAAAAAAAGGACCGAGTGTACTTCCTGGAGAGTACATTGTTAAGCTGATAGCTCGCGGCCAGGAAATGACACAGAAGGTGAAGGTCAGGCTGGATCCAAGAATAAAAGTCAGTCCTCAGGCACTCCAGGCGAAGTTCGAAGCCAGTGTGACAGTTAACGGGATGGCCCAGTCATTTGTAGAAAGCCGGAAGGTCATGAAAGAGATGGAGGGAGAATTAAAGAGGATCCAAGAGATACTGAAGAATAAAGAAGATATTCCTGAAGAGATAAATACAAAAATCAAGAATATCTCGCAAAGTCAGGAAAAAATAAGGAATAATCTCCGAACGGATTGGTATGGCATGGAATTTGCTATTATGGACTTGACAGGACAATTGGAGGCATCCACTTATCCACCTACCCAAGCTCAGATCAGAACGATTAAATTCCTTTTAACTAAACTGGAAGAAAACATTGAAAACATTAATATCCTTTTAACTCAAGAGTTTCCCGATCTTCAAAAGCTGCTTAACAGCAAAGGCATTCGACTTTTTGTCTCTGAGCCGGTAAAACTTTTAAAGCACTAATAAAGCTTAAAGTAGAAAAAAATAAAGACATTAAATACCTAAATTTAGAAAAATGTCATATGTTGAGACGCAACCCTTTACTATTCAAAGGAGGTTTGAAGAAAAATGAAAAGAAGAGATTTTTTATCTAAAAGCTTAAAAGCAGCGGCAGGCTCCACCTTTTTGGCAACAAAGCCCAATTTGTTTGGGCAGACATCAGCAGAGTTTTCCCAGATAGCAAAAAAAAGACAGAGCCACCCTCTTTATTTTGACGGTATGACCTATTTCGGTCACGACATGAACGATCTTCCCAAATCAGGCTTATGCGGCCTTATGTGGGATGTTTCTTTTGTTGAGGAGATCCACGAGGAATACGTCCGAAGGATGGTGCCATGTCTGAAATCGCTTGCCCGTGCAACCAAATTGCTAAGGGAGAATGAAACCGGTCTTTTTCTGGCAACAAAGGGAAGCCAGATCAAAAATGCACACCGTACAGGAAAAACTGCTGTTTTTCTTCAGTTCCAGAGTCTCGAGCCCTTGAATGAAGATATCGAAATGATGGACGTTTTCTATGAGATGGGTTTGAGACTTCTTCAGTTCACCCATCATTATGCCAATCCATTTGCCGGTGGATGTATAGTCCCCGAAGGACAGTGGACAGGGCTGACGAAGTTGGGCCATCAAGCGGTTGAAAAGATGAACGCTCTGCGAATTGTCCCGGATATATCTCACGGCAACGAGAATCTTGTGCTGGATGTCGTTAAGTCCTGTAAGACTCCTGTGATCATATCCCACTCCGGATGCAGATCTTTGGTCAACAATGCCCGCTTGGTAACGGATAAGGGGATAAAAGCAGTGGCCGATGGAGGAGGAATCATCGGAATATTTTCAATCAGCTTCTGGCTAACAGAAGATCCCATACCGACAGTGGATTCCTATATCCGCCAGCTCGAGCACGTCATTAAAGTTGGCGGGATTGATGCCGTAGGTATCTCAAACGATTTTGATATCGCAGGACATATCGAAACAGCAAAACTTAATAATAACAATGCCGAAGCTATAAAAAGCTCTATCCCTTGGTGGAAAAGGCACAAAGGGGTTCTAGGCTTTGATGATCTGCCAAAGCACTATGTGATCCCTGAACTGAACAACGTGCGTCGATTTTTCACCATTCAGGCTGCGCTGGAAAAGAGAGGATACACGGCCCGCCAGATAGAGAAAATCATGGGCGAAAACTGGGTGAGGGTTTTAACTGACGTCCTGGGCTGAGCCATTGTGAAATGACAAATAGTACATTACTTTAACAAAGTGATGTGTTTCCATAAAATAGGAAAGAATCAATATTTAAAAATAATAAATTTCTATTATTGAAACATCAATATTCGGGAGACGTTATGAAATATAAAAATATATTTATGTTATTATTATTTTTCAACTGTTTTTCCCTGGGTTCACCCGCTGTTATCGACTATGATATTTTAATCAGAAATGGCATGGTGTTTGATGGTTCCTTTAAGCAGGCATTTAGAGCAGATGTAGCTATAAAAGATGGTAGAATCGTAAAAGTGGAAAAATCTATTAAGGGGAAAGCAAAAAACGTTATCGATGCTCATGGACTGTATGTCTCCCCTGGCTTTATTGACATCCACACACACGTGGACAGCGGAATGAATTTCCCAGACAACAAAGCCTGTTTAAATTATCTCAAACAAGGTGTTACAACTGTCGTGGTTGGCCACTGTGGTAGAAGCGCCTGGCCACTATTTGAAGAAATGGATGATCAGGTCAAGCGTTGGTCAAATGAGGGGATAGGACCGAACGCAGCACTTCTTGTGGGCCATGGCCAAGTACGGGAAACCATAATGGGAATGGAAAACAGAAAACCCTCTCGGGAGGAATTAGAAAAGATGAAAGTGCTTGTAAAGCAGGCCATGGATCAGGGGGCATATGGCATTTCCACCGGTCTTGAGTATATTCCCGGTTCCTTTGGGAAAACCGATGAAATAATTGCTTTGGTGAAGGTTGTGGCACCCTATGGTGGCATCTACCATACCCATATGCGGGACGAAGGGGATAAGTTAATGCTCCTTGAAGCAGTCAAAGAAACCATTGAAATTGCCAGGACGACAGGTGTACCAACTCACATTTCCCATCTCAAGGCCTCAGGAAAAAAGAGCTGGGGCCAGATCAAAGAAGTCTGCGCGCTCATTGAGCAGGCACAAAGGCAGAACATTAAAATCACAGCAGACCAGTATCCTTTCCGTTTCGGAGGCAATTCCCCATACAAGCCGTTAATCCCCAGTTCTGCCTGGCTTGGAGAGGAAAACCGGGATCTGATCACTTCTTCGGATATTGAGAAAATCTTTGACCATCTCAGAGACACACATTTAATCGAACTGTATCTAAAAACCACTTCCTTTTTTCCTGTTACCAAACAGCAAGAACAGTACTTAAAAAATCTTCCGAGAAAGAGATTGGTGGAATTGGTGAGCAGGACTCTGATCAGCCTTTCAGATTTTCATGGACCCGAAAATGAGCGGGGGAGAACGTTGTTTTTAAAACGTATGACTGATCCGATTGAAGCAGAAAAAATACGCCAACAGGTTGTTGATTATATTGATGAAAATTCAGGACCTGAGAACTGTTATATTGTTCTATGCCCAAACAAAGACTTTGAAAGAAAGACTTTAAAAGAAGTAGCTGGGATTACCGGAAAATCCATAGCTGATACCGCCATTGAGCTGGGACTTATGGGAACCAGATGTATTACCAAAAAATATAGTGAAGAGGATGTTGAATACATCATGAAAAAGGACTATGTCGCTACCGGAAGTGATGGCATTACTCCATTTTTTGGAAATGGACTTTATCACATCCGTTCCTACTCTACCTTTCTACATAAGATCAAAAAATATGTTCTTGAGAGAAAAACCATTTCTTTACCCCACGCCATTCGATCCCAGACTTCTTTACCAGCCAGCATAATGAAATTTAAAGACAGAGGCTGGATACGTGATGGATATAAAGCAGATCTAGTAATTTTGGATCTGAAAAATATCAATAATAATGCTTCCATCTCGAATCCACATCAATACAGTGAAGGTGTTGAATATCTGTTTATCAATGGTCAAATAATAATTAAGAAAGGAAAATTTACCGGTAAGCTTTCTGGAAAGATACTTCCACTTGAAAATTGACCAAAGATAAGGGCAGGTCAGTTTGTGCCTTTCGATTGACTCAAACACACATGTCTCGTAGATTATTTCAATATAAAATCTGCAGTCTTCTCTATGATCTTTATTGCGTTCTTATCGATGATTTTGATTTTAAATGTATATTTACCAGGTTGTAACGGAGACAAAGGAACTTCAGTTCCTCCTGATATTGCCTGCCCTTCCTCAACTTTTTGCACGATTTCTTGCGCATTTAGCCTATATGTTCCTTCAGGAGCGACGATGAAATATTCTACTTGTAACAAAGCTTCTCCGTTGACCAACTTCGCATTATAAATCTGAAAAAAAACATTCAGAGATTCGCCCGGCTTAAAAGTATTATCAAAAAATGGAATTACTTTGAATTGACCTAAGACATAAGGATTGAATTCCTCTGTTTCTTTGCCTGATTTTTTGGTCTGTACAACCTTCGGGGACAATATCAACGTGCTTGTGGTCAATTCATCGATCAAAAAATCCGGAACGTTTAAAGGAGCTTTTACGAGAGTATGCTTCTCCTTATTTTTACTTCTTACCCCGAGGTAGAGTGTGTATTTATCGGCAGGTGCTGGAACTCCAAAAGAGGCTAAGCATTGATTCCTGTTGATCTCCTCCTGTTTTACTGACTTTAAAAAATCTTCTTTCCATCCTCTTTCGCCTTCTAATCGTCCAAAAAAAGTGAGTTCTTCACTCTTCTTAATATTTGACTTTTTTGAATCAATCTGAAACAGAAAATAAATGTAAGTTGACTCATTCAGAGCTTGTGAAAAATGAGGCATCCACTCGAAATATATCTGTTCAATGGTTTCCCCCGAAGAAATGAGATCATTGATCAATTTGCCTTCGAAAGAATTATCATCAAGATGAAATTTGAACTTGGGCAATTCTTTTAAATCCGCGCTGAACAGGACGATCTTGGGGAATATCTCCATGGCACGCAGAATATTTTGCGGCGTTTGATACTCCAAATCATAGCCATACTGATACTGCCTGAAAGTAACACGAAAAGGCTCAATCAGTCCCAAATCCGGCATGGCATGATAGACCCAGGTTTGAGGAGGGACCTCCATTTGACTGCCACCGATGGAACTTCCTCTCCTTCCACCCGCCAGTCCTTTTGATTGAGTTGGCGGTCCTAATAACATATAGACTTTACCCATGTCGGAATTTATTCCTCGTTGAGGTCCATAATTAAAATTTTTATTAACGTACTCCAATCTCTTATGCCATTCCTCTTTAAACTCATTTTCTTTTGTTTGGGGTGAGGGGTCTCGCTTTGCCCAAAAAAGTTCAATAAATTTATCTTTCTCCTTATCGGTTTTGAGTGCTTTAAATTTCTTCTCTCCTTCAGAAGATATGATCAACTTGACTTCCTTCTTCAACCAATCTTCGTATTTATTACCTTTTTTCTTTTCAATAGCCTGGCTTTGAGTAGTTAAACTAAGAAAAAATAGGAGAGATACTAGATAATAGAGTAGATTTTTCACTCCAACCTCCTCATATAGGCATCAGCTTTTTGGGATCATTTCACTTTAAAATTAATCCTTTTTTCGATGATTACTCCCGATATGATATCTTTCACTCGAACCACAAGAGTGTATGTTCCTGGAAAGAAATTGACAAGATCATACCTCGCTCCACTATTCAAAAATGCTGTTGTTTGACTTTTAAGAATATGAACTTCTTGAGGCTTATCTATGGTTGCGATGACCTTCGCGTCTTTTTCAATCTGATGAACGATCAACAGCTTGGCCGTTCTTTGGTCAGCTGTAAGTGGAGGGTGATAAATCTGGTAAAAGAAAACCAATTCGTCGTCGTTTTTGTACTCCAATAAAGTATTCGGGTTTATTTCTAAGTTGCCAAAAGTAAAAGGTTTTTCCTGTGTTTTTTGAATTTTAATTTTTTCCGGAACCTTTAATTCTGTTTTTGACTGAGCATCAAGCGCCTTTATATTTTTTAAGTCAAGGACAATTTCTTCTTTTTTTATTTCAACCACCCGAATACCTCTAGCCAAGATGACGCTACTCAAAGCGAATTCTTTCTTTGAGAAATCAAGAACTTCAATTCTTTTATCTGAATAGCCCACATTACCACTGTACTCATCCCAGGCAACCAAATGAAGAAAATATTCGCCTGGCTTTAATATCACACGGTGCTTGTATTGATAATAATCTGTTTTTCTCCTTTCATACGTATCTCTTCTCAGGCTCATTTCCAAACTGTCGTTTTTTTGATAAACAATTCCCTCTTTATCCTTGATTTCAATATAGAAATTGACTTTTCCAACGTATCTCTCATCTTTTTCGACAAATTTCAATTCTCCAGCCGCTATTTCGATACTTATGGGCATGTGAGTATAACCATCAGCTCCAATAACATAACTGTTTTGTGATGCAAATGACATCATAGCTAAGGACTCTTTTGCCTCCACGATCCCCTTCAGCTTTCTCAAGCGAGAGTTTCTTTCTGCTTCTTCAAGAAGTTCACCTCTCGATTTCGTGAGTTCTGCCATCAGCTGGAGCTGCTCCAAAGAATTTACAGGCAAGTCTTTATCTGTTGACCCCGGGACGGCAACATTCGGATCTTCATAGCCTACATTTCTCGCCAGTATAGATGTGTTCCGGAGAGCATTTGCTATAGAAGGATTTGTAACGAGCCGGTATTTGCCCGAATTGTAATAATTGACGAAGGTAAAGTCGATACGACTAGTTCTCGTCTTCATTCCAGGAATATACTTGTAAGTCCATACCACTGAAGGAAATTCCGCCGTAGGGGCTGATAAGTCAAACAGAAATCCACTGCTTCCGCTTGGGTTTGATTCAAAGAAATCGGCAGGTCCAAACATGATATAAATTCTTCCTCGATCCGACCTCCAACCTGCTGTCCCTTCAAAAAAATTCTTATCCGCATATTCAATCCTTCGGTAATGTTCCTCTTTGAACTCATTTAAAGCTGTATCCGGCGTGTAGTCTCGTCTTTTCCAAAAGCTTTTGATGAAATATTCTCGTTGTTCATCCGCTGTCATGCTCTTAAAGATTTTCTTCTCATTTCGAGATATGATGTAGATGACTTCTTCATTCAACCACTTCTTGTATTTTTTAGATAATCTTTGTTTCTTTTTATTGCCTACGCTTGCAGAGTCAAGAAGAGCCGGGCTTAGAATAAAAGATAAGATGACAAATAACAACGTAAATTTACTCATTTTTTTCATTTAGATTTCTCTCCATTCAGCCATTTTGCTAAAGAAAGATACAGAAAATGTAATTATCGTCCCTATCTGGATTTTAGATACTTTACCAATTGTTTGGCTATCTCAGCATTTGAATCTTCCGGAGCCAGCTCCAAAAATTTTTCTAGATTTTTTATCGCCTCATCCTTTTGGTTTTGATTGACATGAATCATTCCCAATTGATAATAGGCAAGGGCATAATCGGGCTTCAGGTCAACTGTCTTAGACAAAGCCTCTAAAGCACTGGAATAATTTTTGGTGTTGATCAAGCAGGCGGCTAAATCATATAAAGCGTCGGGATCTTCTGGACTTAATTCTGCGGCTTTGGCGTAATATGGAATGGCTGTCTTAAATTCCTTTTTAAGTCCGTATAACTCTCCTAATTTTTTATGGGCTGTATAGCTATCTGGTTGTATCTCGAGCATTTTCCTATAAGCAACAATGGCTTCATCATGTTTTTCCATTTTATTGTAGGTTACACCCAGATTATTAACATAAATAGGCTCAAAAGGCTCTTTTTCACTTGCTCTTTGGAAGGCTTGTGCCGCTTCTTCATATTTTCCCTCTTCAAACAATCGAAGGCCTTCCTCAAAATCATCTTCCCCTGGGGATTTGCCAATATGATATTTTCCTTCTTCCATCTCTAAACTTACTTTAGTCACAATCTGCATCCTGACTCTTTTCTCGATAATCACCGGCAAATATCCTTCTTTTTCTGCTTTGATTTGATAATACTCAGGATTCAAGCCCATCTGAAAAAATTCACCTTTATCGTTCGTCTTGAGCGTATATTTTACAGCAGAATATTTGGTTGAGCTTAGGGTAACCGTTACGCCTTCGATGGGATTTCCCAGTTTGTCTTTGACGACTCCTTTTATTGTCCCGGTGATGATCCCAAAAAAGTTTAAGGAAAAAACCAGAATGATTACAGCTACTAAAATCGTCTTTCTATTCATCCCTATTTCCTACCCATTTTTGTTATTATATAAGAAATATGAATCCATGTCTATTTCCTTCTCTTCTTCTTCATCCTCTCATAAACGATTTTTTCAAACTTGTCTCTGAGACGAGTCTGTACGCTGGTCATGGGAATAACCTTCCCGTTGATGATAACCTTTTGAACTCTGGAACTCATCTGAATAGGACTGCCTTTCCAGATCACTACATTCGCCGTCTTACCCACTTCCAGAGAGCCAACCTGATCATCAATGCCCAGAATCTTAGCCGGGTAGATGGTGATGGCTTTGATCGCTTCCTCCTCGGAGAGACCGTGAGCTATTGAAAGGCTGGCCGGAACAGGGAGGTTTCGAACATTGTGACTGTTGACTCCAAAACCCGACTGATCAAAACAGAAAAGGACTCCCTTGGCGGAGAGTACAGCCGCTGTCTGAAAGTTCAGATCAAAAGGCTCCCATCGCTGGGGTAAAGATGTGGTTCCTGCCCAGATCACTGGGATTTTTTCTGAAGCTACCTGGTCGGCAAACTTCAGGATATCCGCAGAGGCATAGATGATTCCCTTCAAATTGTATTCCTTGATTATCTGGAGAGCATTACGAATGGTTATCTCATTATGTGTGACAAAGACTCCAGGGACCTCACCTTTTATGACTGAGATGAGTGCCTCCATTCCCAGATCTCGCTTGAAGGGCTCTGCCTTTTTATCTCCTTTTTTTGCTGCCATCATCGCTTTTTCAGCGTAGAATTTAGTCTGATTTAGTTTATCCCTAATAAGGGCGATAATCCCAGGCAACGTCGTCGGATAATTCCCTGGCCTCTTGGACCCAAAAGAGATCTGCCCTTTGGCTCCCATGTTGAAGATTTGGGCCACATCCTTCTTGATGACCATATCCTCTGCCAAAGTCCCTTCAAGATTCATCACCACAGCTTTCCCGTTGATGACGTTCAAAATCCCACTTATGGTCATCACAGTAGTCACGCCGCCAATCCGGGTTACTTCAATGGTACTGTCCTCGGGATTGATGGCGTCATAGGGATCAATTTGTGATGTCGTCACTCCCAGCTCATTCATATCGTTTCCAGCACCGGGGTAGCCGGTGACGCCGACGGCTGTCATCACAGCCACAAACCCTGGATATACGGCCATGCCCTCCGCATCGATGATTTTCGCATCGGAAGGAGCCTCGATCTCGGTGCCGATTTTAACAATTTTTCCTTCCTGGATGAGCAGGCTCCCCTTATGAATTGGATCTCCAACAACTGGTACAATCTTCCCGTTGCGGATCAGAATGGTCTCCTGAGGATACGCAAAGAGAACCAGCAGAAAAAACAGGAAAAATATCCTGGAAAAGCAGTTTCTTTTACTCATGAGTAACTCCTTTCACAGAAACGCTATGCTTTTCGTAGTCAAAGTAGATTTTGCCCTCGATAATCGTCATGATACATTTGGTTGTGGAATCTAAAGGATGATTGTTAAACACTGCAATGTCTCCATCCTTCCCCTCTTCTATACTCCCAACACGATCCTGCATCTCCAGAGATTTGGCCGGATTGATGGTGATCATTTTGAGGACTTCCTCTTCAGGAATATCGTTGTACTTAAGAACTTTAGCGGCATTCAGATTCAGGTAACGCCCTTCATCCGGGCTATCGGAGTTTATCACAATGTTGACGCCCGCATCATGCATGATCTTAAAGCCATAGGGGCAGCCATCATAACTTTCCTCTTTAAAGCCCCACCAATCAACCCATCCACCGAAAGAAACACCTGCTTCTGCCATGACATCAGCAACCTTGTAGCCATCGACACAGTGACTCAGCTGCTTGAGATCAATGCCGAATTCCTTGCAGAAATTAATGACCCAGACAATCTCATCGGCACGGTATGTGTGACAGTCGACAGTGAGTTTTTTCTCCAGGACCATCTTCAGGGTTTCCATCTTCAGGTCTTTTCTGGGAGGCATTAGATCTTTTTTCGTTCCGGCAGCTTTCCCCTTTCCGTATTCGTCCCATTTGGCCTTGTATTCCTGGGCTTCAATGAAAGCCTTTCGCATCACATAGGCGTTTCCCATCCGAGTGGAAGGTATCTGATTCTTTTCTTTACCATAGAAGCGTTTGGGATTCTCACCCAATGCCATCTTTAACTGATGACGGACTCCTTGGACGATCATCTCCTCAACAAGGCCGTTGTACTTGAGTTTGATAGTGACATTAACTCCTCCAATGACATTGGCACTGCCATGCATGGTCTTCACAGTGGTAACACCCCCTGCCAGTGTAGTCAGAATATTATGAGCCTCAGGATCCAAGGCTTCCTTCATCCAGACTTGGGGAGTGACCGGATCGGTCATCTCGTTGACATCGGCAAAATCAAAGGCGATATGGGAGTGGCTGTCAATTATGCCCGGCATCACATACTTTCCCGTACAATCGATCACCTTGAGACCAGGGGGGACCGGCACATCTTTGCCGACAGCAACGATCTTCCCCTTCTGGATGATAACTGTGCCGTTTTCGATAACGCCTTTTGTAATAGTCAGAATCGTTCCCCCTTTAAGAGCCAGGTCCTGAGCCCCAGCACCCGCTGCAAACAGCACAATCACGGTTAACAGGAAAATAAACTTTTTTTTCATGTTCTTCTCCTCTTCTCTTGATTTTTGCAATTCCAATTTATGGTTTGATTTAAACTCATTTGAACCCTTACATCCGAAGAGAATTTTTGTCTTTGCATAAGAGTTATTTGATACAATGATTACAAAAAGTAAACAAGCTAATTTATAAAAAACCTGATCTCAGAAAGAGACTCTTTTAGAACTCTGGTTTTCTAAATTTCAAACAGAAAGAAAGTCCTGCCCATTCTAGGGGCAGGACTTTCTTCTGGATCTTGATCAGCACTTAGAATTAGAACATAAATCTGATTGACAATTGAGCGACTCTCTCCCCTATCATTCTGGTGACATCTCCGAAAGCAGATGATCCATAATTCATAATCGGAAATGCCCAGAATTGGTTTTTCAAAAGGTTGAACACATCTAGAATCAACTGAAGGTTATAATCTCTTTTTCTGCTAGGTATGATAAAGTTCTTCTGAAGGGAAATGTCGATGTTGTAAGTGGGATCCCAGGTGAAAGCATTTCTATCCAGTATGTTCTGGTTGTAGTAGTTCGTGTCTCCTGGGCTAGTAGGAGGATTAGGAGTTCCGAACAGGTCCGAGTCAACGTAGGGCCTTCCTTGGTCCCACTTGATGGCATCGTTGTAATCGTCTCCTCCCAGCCAGATGGGTCTATCGCTACCCCATTGTCCATCCAAATTGTAATCATAGGCAGGTCCACTTAGTGTAGTTAGGTTAAAACGCGTACCAGAAGTGAAATGGTAGGAAACTCCGAGCTGCCATCCTCCGATTAAATTCTTCAGCATCCAACTTTCAGAGTTTCTGAAGAATGGAACCGCCCATACCAAACCGCCAACGATCCGGTGTCTGTGATCATATTGGGAGTAACTGTAATCGAGATCCCAAAAGTCCTTTTCGACAGCTTGACTTAACACAATACCTTGGTAAATAGAGGAAAGGTCTTTTGCGACTCCGAAAGTGTAGGATGTGTACCAGGACCAGCCGCCGGAAAATCTCTTGTTCAGAATGATCTGAGCACTATGATAGTTCGATTTAAAGTTGTTTGTTCTGTAATTCCCGTCGCGAATGTTGATGTAAGGATTGAGCGCATCGTATGTTCCGTCTGCTGCGTCACCTGTGACCCTGTTGAGGCGCATGATGCCTCCGATTCTTCGGCCTGCGGAACCTGTGTAATCCACTTCAATGCTGAAAACTGGAGTGATCTCTCTCTGGATTCCCAACATCCAATTGTGCGCCATCTGAGGCCTCAGGTTGGGGTCCATCCATCTCAAGGACACTCTAACGTTGCCCGCGGCTTCTACAGGTACCGTATTTCCTGGCATGGTGGCATAGAAGTCCATCGATCCGCCCCATGGGCTTCCCAGGAACGAATTAAAGGCAAAATCTGGATAGTTAAAACGGTCGTTCTCATAGGAGCGGTTCATCTGTCTGTCATAGGAAATCCCATAACCTGCCCTGAAAGCTGTCATCCCATCTCCAGTGAGGTCGTAGGCAAAACTGACTTTAGGGGAAAAGTTGCCGTAGTAGTTGTTCCAGAGGCCTAAATCCATGAGCTGCCGTCCATCGAAGATCGTATAGGTAATACCCTCATCGTTCCATTCGCCTTCGATCAACTGCCCGGTTTCAAAACCCTGCTTTGTCCCAAAAGCCGGCTGGTTGATACCGACACCGGAATACTCTTCAGGAACGGAATAAAATTCCCATCTCAGTCCGAAAGAAAAGGTCAGTCTGTCACTGACTCTCCAGTCATCCTGAGCAAACAATCCAATTTCATAGCCTTTCCATTTCCTGTCCGTGAGGCCGAATCCTGTTTTCCATTCCCCAGAAGGATCGCCAGGTATATAAGGGTTAGCGGCATTATCAGGGGGATCTGCACCGAGGATCAAGTAGGCAGCTGGTTCATTAGCAAGAAATGCCATGCCGTCAGTATAAATGTAGTACCCGTTCACCAGGGCATCAAAACTGGAGTTGACATTCCAGAGCCTGAACTCTCCACCGAATTTCAGGTTGTGATCTTTAGCCTGCAAGTTCAACACATCGGCCAATTGATAGGTCGTATTGATCTGTGTCATGGGATATCCTGTATCCCCAAAACCCAAAAGCTCGTCATCAAAACCGAAATAAGTAATGCTTTCATCATTGGTTTGCCATTCCCAGTTATCCCTATGATAACCAAGTCTGACCTCGTTGTACATAGTGGGGCCGAAGATATGGAGCCAGGACACTCCGCCAGTGTTAAATTGGTTAGGCCGAACAACTTGCTCTCCCGGTAACCAGTAGTAGTCGAATCCACTTTTCGTCTCTCTAAAATTGTACATCCAGCGGAACGCAATTCTATCTTTTTCACTGAAGATATGGTCGATCTTGATCCCAGCATTAGCGGCTCTGAAATTGTCTGTGTAGGATAATGCAGCTCTTCCATAATCGGCGATACCATCACCGTTTTTGTCTCTGAAATCATATGTTGGAACAGGATATGCAGATTGATACTTGTTAAAAAATTGCTTTGCTGCTCCTTGGGCTGTAGCGATGGCTTCAGGGGTTAAGAAAAACTGGGGAGTAACATAGTCGACATCCTGCCTGGTAACTTCGAACGTAGCGAAGAAAAATGTTTTGTCTTTGACGATCGGGCCTCCTAAAGTCGCTCCGTACTGGTATCTACTGAGAGGCTGTCTCTCATTAGTCAGCCAGTCTGCGGACCTGAAGAATGCACCGCCTCCTCTGTTAAATCCCCAGCCGCTTCCGTGCCACTCGTTGGTTCCTGATTTCATGACCACATTCAGGATACCGCCAGAACTTCGACCGTACTCTGCATTGAAATTGTTGGTAATAAGCCTGAATTCCTGGATTGCTTCCAACGGAAGCAGTGTGGTTTCCATCGTGTTATCGGTCATATCGTTGTTGTTCATACCGTCAATCATATAGTTGTTGGACTCGCCTCTCATCCCGTTTATAGCAAAACCTGTACCTCCGATCATTGGCGCATCAGGCTGAGTTCCGGGAGCATACGCCATCAGGTTCAGGTAGTTTCTGTTGGCTTGAGGATAGGCCAAGAGTTCCTTCTCGGTAAAAACGGTAGAAATTTCGGTCCTGGTGGTCTCAATAAGGGGAGTCACTGCAATGACAGTGACTTCCTCTTCCAATGTTCCTATTTCTAACTTGATAGTGACTGTTGCCACTGCTCCTCCAAACAACTCAAGCCCTTTCCGGATAGTCGTTTTAAAGCCCGCTAATTTAGCTGTGAGCTCATAGAATCCACGCGGCAGCCTTTCCAAACGATATCTTCCCCCTTCATTTGTGACAGTGCTTTGAGTCAACCCAGTTTGAATATTGCGCGCGGTCACTTCCACCCCTGGGAGTGACTCCCCTTCTTCATCACTAACTGTTCCGACAAAGGTCCCCAACTCTCCAGTTTGTGCAGAAACAAGAGAGAAGATCAAAAGCAGAAAAAACAAAAAGATTGAAAACTTCTTAATTTTCATCCAAATTATCTCCTTCTTCTTTGTTGATTGATACTTTTTCAAATCATAAGAATTGAACTAAATTTTTCCTAAAACCCACTGAGCAAGATTCCTCTTCTTTTTGATTTAACTTCCTATAATCCAAAATCATAAGAACCATGTACACCCATTCATCATGCTCAAACCCATTGCCTAAATTTTTCTCTTTTCTCCTATAGACACCTCCTCTTATTAAAATTCCTTGTTAAAAAGTAAAAATTATAAAATTTCACAATCCCATTCTGCTAGATATATATATGTATCTAGCAATAGTCAGCTTAACTAAGAGTGAGCAATTTTCATGCCAGATTTATCTTACTATTCCTTCTTTCTAATACAATGAAAATAAAGGAGTTATAAATTTGTCACTTCTACAAATTTTTATAATTTATCCAAAAGATTGGATTTAATTCAAAAAAATGGTTTTTTGTTGAAAAGAAACCCGTTGAAACCATTCATGATTCGATTCATTCAGCGACGCCGCAATCTTGCCTCCCATTGGGTCAACGCCTTCCTCGCTTGCTCTTTTCTGGAAGTATTACCCTCACGCGTCGTTTCTAGATACAACCTCAAATAATGGATGGCTTCTTTTAAGTCCCCACTTTTTTCCAGGACAACAGCAAAATTGAAATAGGTGTTAGGAGAAGGATTGAGATCAACGGCCTTCCTGAGGTTCTCCAGGGCTTTTTCCGAATCTCCCATTGAGTCATACAGTATTCCAAGTTCACGATAGACTGTAGGATCGTCAGGGTATTCCTCTTTTAAATGCAGATAGACTTTCAGGGCATCTCTCCCTCTATCAAGGGCGGTTAAGCAATAGGCGTACTGCATCCTGAGCGATTTATTTTCCGGTTCAATCTCCAAGGTCTTCTTAAAATAATCTAAAGCTTCCATCCACTTCCCCATGTTTACAAGGGTAATTCCCGATATATACAACGCATCAAAATATTTCGGGTCTATCCTCAAGATGACCTGACTTGTTTCGAATGCTTCTTCAGGTTTTATTTTCTTCATGTAAAACAGGCTGAGTCTTGAAAGAATAACTATTGAATCGGGAATCCCTTTTCTTCCCTGCTCCATGATTTGGATAGCCTCATCGAGCCTCTCCATTTTTTCGTACAAGAGGGCCAGGTGAACATAATTCCAGGGGATATCGGGATTTAAACGCAATAACTCCTTATAATTCCTTTCTGCTCTTTCATAATCTTTCTCATATTCATACCTTCTGGCATGAGCAAACATGCTGTATTCGTTGATTTTATCTTTGGGATCTGGGAGATCCTTTATTGAGGTTCCCCCTGAAAATTCGCCTGCCATATAACCCAGGGATCGCAATCGCGCCTCTTCTTCACGGGTTAGTTTCCTTTTCCCTGCTTCCTTCCCTGAGGAGTATTTCTCTAATAAAGTGTTCAATTCCTCAATCATACTCGCTGCAATTTTTTTCTCTTTGTTGTAGACATTTTTCTCCTCTTGAGGGTCGGTTCTCAAATTGTACAATTCAGGTTTGGGAGCCTTGATATATTTCCAATCTCCATTAATCAGGCCTGTAAGTTCCGACCACCCGTAATATTCTCTGGGCAAGTAGCTTTCTATATACGAAGGAAGATCATCTTTTTTCCTGCCAGTCATATAAGGCAAGAGACTTACTCCCTGGACTTCTTCCACAGACTTAATCTTCAGCATATCCAGGACAGTAGGCATAACGTCAATCAATCGAACTTTTGAATCAACGACCAATTCCTGAGGAAGATAATTTGGCAAATAAAAAATAAAGGGAACTCTCATAGTGACATTGTAAATGTAAAGTCCATGGTCGACTTCATTTTTTTCTCCCAACGCCTCTCCATGATCACCTACCAGGATAACCAAAGTGTCACCGATGATATTTTTCTCTCTGAGCTTGTCTATCGTCTTCCCAATATAATGATCCATATATGCGATTTCGCCGTCATAGGGCCTGTTTGAATACTCTTCTTTAAAAGGAGAAGGAGGATCATAAGGGATGTGAGGATCAAAGAAATGAACCCAGCAGAAGAATTTTTGGCCATAATTTTCATCCAGCCAACTCGAAAAAGAAGTAAAAACTTTCTCCGCCTTTCTTTCAGACATAAAATTTTTAAGGACTCTTCCCTCGAGAAAATTATCATCATAAAAATCAAATCCCTGATCGAGGCCAAATCGGGAATCAACGGTGAAGGAGCTTACAAAGGCAGCTGTTTTAAACCCGTTGTCTTTTAATATTTCTGCAAGAGTCACAAAATCTGAATCTAGATAATATGAGCCATTATTATGCACTCTGTGAAAAATTGGGTATGTTCCTGTCAATAATGAACAGTGGGAGGGAAGAGTCAGAGGAACCTGGCAATAAGCATTCGCAAACCTCACTCCATTCGAAGCCAACAAATCTAAGTTCGCCGTTTTCACCCTTTCATAACCATAACAACCGATCCGGTCAGCCCGGGTAGTATCCAGAGTTACAAGGAGAACGTTCAGCTCACTGTTTCTAGTAATTTTTCTTTGTGGTCTTGAGAAGATGGCGTAGAAAGCTACAGCAATAATAATGATGAAAAGAGGCATGAGATACAAAAGGGCAGTTTTCTTTCGGCGTTTCTGGGTTTCTTTTTCTATCGAACGTTCTTTTTGCTGAGGGAGAGTCTGAGCTACTGTTTTCTTCCTTCTTGCCTTTTTTCTGCTGTTTTTTGACATAATATTGTAATCATTATATTGCTCGCAGCAAAAATATGTCAAGATACGATTCATTATCAAAGCACTTTATCCAGTCTGGGAGAAAACTGATGCTAAAATTTTCTTCTTCTATGTCTTAGGTAAAAGCACGAATGACAATTTAAATTTCAAACGTGCATCACCTCTTGTTTATTCTCAGTCTTCTTATTTCCGTTTTGGTGGTTTTACAGGTTCGGTTATGATTATTCGGGTTTCGCTCTATAATATTGAACATCTTCTATAATTTTATTAGAATAGACATCTAAGATAATGGTAGGAAAAGAACTGACTGTTCTCGAAATTGTCACCTATGGACACCCCGTGCTGTTAAAAAAGGCGGAAGAAGTCAAGAATATCAATCAAGATATAGTCGATCTCGCTGAACAAATGGTCCATACAATGCACAGTGCACCTGGGATTGGCCTGGCCGCACCACAGGTGAATCATAGCATTCGTCTTATAACAGCCGATCTTTCTGTTGGAGAAAGGGACGAAGATCTTATCATTCTTATCAACCCCGAGCTATCAGGCCAGGAAGGGGAACAGATCATGGAAGAAGGCTGCCTCTCTGTCCCGGGCATCAACGAAAAAGTCAAACGACCAAACAAAGTTAAAGTTAAAGGAATCGATCTTCAGGAAAAGGAGAGAGAGATCGAAGCCGAGGGGCTTTTAGCCAGGATTCTCTGTCATGAAATCGATCACATCAATGGGAAGTTATTTATCACTCATCTTTCTCCACTCAAAAGAAGCCTTATAAGAAAAAAGCTCCACAAAGAAACGTAAGGAGAAGCAGCATATGAAAATTGTTTTTTTTGGAAGCCCTTCTTCTGCCCTTCCGTCTCTTAATCGGATCATTGAGGATGGTCATCAGATTGAGTTGGTCATCACACAACCCGACCGTCCCTCAGGAAGAGGACATACTCTATCTTTCTCCCCAGTAAAAAAACTGGCTCTAGAAAAAAATATTCCCCTGTCTCAACCCGCAAAGATCAGAAAAGATCTTGATGTAATAAACCGGCTTGCTAAAATCCAGCCGGAACTTAACGTTGTCGTTGCCTTCGGTCAGATAATTCCGGCACGAATCACCAATCTTCCACAGCACAATTCGATCAACCTGCATTTCTCTCTCCTCCCAAAATATAGAGGAGCATCCCCTGTTCAGTGGACACTCCTGAATGGAGACCAAGAAACTGGGATCACTATTTTTGAGTTAAATGAAAAGATGGACGAGGGAGATATCCTTACTCAAAAAAAAATTAAAATCCATCCTTTAGATGACGCACTCACACTTGAATCTCGATTGGCTTGTGCGGGAGCAGAACTGCTTTCCGAAACCATCGCACGGATTACAGAGATCCAACCACAAAAGCAGGATTTTTCTTTAGCCACGTACGCTATGAAGATAAAAAAAGAGGACGGCAGAATCGATTGGAACCAAAACTCACATCATATTGAACGTATGCTCAAAGCGTATTCTCCATGGCCCTCTGTCTATACTTTTTTTGGCGATACAAGATTGAAAATAGTAAAAGGAAAACACCTCGACCAAAACAATACCAAATCTTCTCCCGGTCAAATCATCAATGTTCACAAAGAAGGTATTGAAACAGCCTGCGGCCGGGGAAGTGTTTTTCTCATCGAAAGTCTCCAACCTGAAAACAAAAAGGTTATGGAGGCCTATGCCTATTCCCTGGGTTCGCACATCCATCCCGGGATGAAATTAATAAGTAAAAGAAAAGGGGATAAACTCTAGGAGGGGAAAAGAGGACTATTCCTCAAGCAGATAATTCCAGGGGTTTTTCGATTTTCCGTTCTGCTGAACTTCATAATGAACATGAGGGCCAATGGATTTCCCTGTACTCCCAACGAGCCCAATCATTTGGCCTCTTTTGACTCTCTGGCCAGCCTTGACCTTAAATTCACTCAGGTGACAGTAAATAGTGACAAAGCCGGTGCGGGGATGGCTGATTTTTATATAGTATCCGCTGATCTTGTCATATCCCCTCTTAATTATCGTTCCGTCAGCCGTGGCCACAACAGGATTTCCCTCTGCGGAGACAATATCGACACCCCAGTGCATGGTGGGTTTTCCGGTAAAGGGATCATTTCTGACTCCATACGAAGATGAAATGTATCCATTAGAAGGTTTTATGGACGGCGTATAGGCCAATTCGACTCTTTTATCACCGAAGATATTCACCAGCGTATTCAGATTCAGGTTCACACGTTCCGCTTTCCTACTGATCTCATCGAGCTGCCCGAAATTGGCTTCTTGAGGAAGCAGGATAGACCCAGCCGACTGCCCACTTTTCAAACCGGAACCTACTCCGGCTTCCATGTTTAATACCTCAGATGCTTTTAATCCGGCCATAATGTTGAGCTTCTTTGCATAGTCTTCAAAGTTTGAAAGGGTGTCTTGAAGACTTAAAATGGTCTGCTCATACCGGCTATATTTTTCAGCCTGGTTTGCATTCTCCGTGAGCAAAACTTTGTATTTCTGGTTAATTCCCATCATCAAACCATAGTGGATAAGGACCGCCGACAAAACCAAAACGGCAAAAATTGTGAGCCCTAAAATAAACCTCACTCTCTTTTTGGATAGGGATAGAGTCTTTTGTCTCCCCTTATAATGCGGAATTATTATAAAAGAAATATGATTTTTCAGCATTTTAGAATACCACGATTATCTCAAAATGATTTTGAATGTCAAGGATTTTTTT
>CAZEWV010000002.1:0-5846 GCA_964516025.1 uncultured Eubacteriales bacterium | reverse complement strand
ATGTTCTTATCTATCCAGTCCAGAATACTTTGACTTGTTGTTCCTGGAAGGAATATTTCAGAAATACCTATTTTTTTTAATCCAGGGATATCCTTTTCAGGGATGATCCCCCCCGCAATGACTTGCATATCCGTGACTCCTTTTTCCTTGAGGAGGTTCATAATTTTTGGAAAAAGCACATTGTGTGCTCCGGAAAGAATACTCAAACCGATCAAATTTACATCCTCCTGAATAGCGGCGCTGACGATCTCTTCGGGAGTGCGTCTTAAACCCGTATAAATCACCTCGAATCCCGCATCTCTTAATGTTCGGCTGATAATTTTTGCTCCTCTGTCATGTCCATCCAGGCCGGGCTTTGCCACCAAAATCCGTAATTTCCTGTCCACCATTTATTCCTCCCTCATTTTTCTCTGCTTTAAAACAAAATCGGTTCTTGATATTCCCCATACACATCCTTCAGAGTATCCATGATCTCCCCTAAAGTGGTATAACTTTTGACACAATCCAGAATAAAAGGCATAAGATTCAACTCGTCCGCAGCGGCCTTTTTTAAGGTTGCCAGATGATCTTTAATCCGAGTAGAATTTCGGGAATTCCTAAGGTTTTTCAAGCGTTCGATCTGATGTTTGGCCACTTCATCGTCGATTTCCAGAAGAGAAATCTGTTCGTAATCACTAGTGAAATCATTAACACCTACTATTATTTTGTCTTTATTATCGACGGCTTTCTGATACAAATAGGCACTGTCGGCAATCTCCTTTTGTGGAAATCCCCTCTCAATGGCCATGACCATTCCACCCATATCATCAATTTTATCTATATAATTTTTTGCCTCTTGTTCCAACTCCGAGGTCAAGGCTTCTACAAAATAAGAGCCCCCCAAAGGATCAATGGTGTTCGCTACACCACTCTCATGGGCAATAATCTGCTGTGTTCTCAGGGCAATGGTGACAGCGTCTTCAGAAGGCAGAGCAAATGTCTCATCAAGTGAATTGGTGTGGAGTGATTGTGTGCCGCCCAAAACCGCCGCTAGAGCTTGGACAGCAACTCTGACAACATTGTTATAAGGCTGTTGCGCTACCAACGAGACTCCGGAAGTCTGGGTATGAAATCTCAACAGCAAAGACTTCGGATTTTTCGCATGAAATCGATCCTTCATGACCTCGGCCCAAATTTTTCTGGCTGCCCTAAATTTCGCAATTTCTTCAAAAAAATCATTATGGGCATTAAAAAAATAGGACAGACGAGGTGCAAATTGATCAATGTCCAATCCTCTATCCAAAGCCCACTGGACATATTCAATCCCATCCCTCAACGTAAAGGCAAGCTCCTGGACGGCGGTCGATCCAGCCTCCCTGATGTGATAGCCTGAAATAGAGATGGTATTCCACCGTGGCACTTCTTTTGATCCATACTCAAAAGTATCGACTATCAATTTCATGGAAGGCTTTGGCGGAAAGATGAATGTTTTTTGCGCAATGTATTCTTTGAGGATATCGTTCTGTATGGTTCCCGATATCTCCTTCGGGGAAACACCTTGTTTTTCAGCGACAGCGATATACATAGCCCACAAGACAGCTGCTGGAGCATTTATGGTCATGGATGTTGTGATCTTATCCAGCGGGATACCATCAAAAAGAGTCTCCATATCTTCCAACGAATCGATAGATACCCCACATGTCCCCACTTCTCCTTCTGCTTTGGGATGATCTGAATCTATTCCCATAATCGTCGGAAGATGAAAGGCCACACTTAAACCCGTTTGACCTTGAGAGAGTAGATATTTATATCTTTTGTTCGTATCTTCAGCAGAACCAAATCCTGAAAATTGCCTCATGGTCCATAATCGACTGTGATACATCGTCGGGTGAATCCCCCGAGTGTAGGGATAAAAACCTGGGAATCCCAGATCTTCTTCATACTTTAAATTTTTCATATCCACAGGCGTGTAGAGTTCCTTGATTGTTTTCCCTGATATCGTCGTCCGGGGAGTTGTTCTCGAAGAATTCTCAGAGATAGCTGGATCATAACTTTGATTTTTCCATCTCTGATAGGATTCTAGCAGAAAATTTGGAGAGGGATTCTTTTTTTTCAAGTTCACTCCTTTTTGGGAACTTTGCCGATTTCTACGATTCTCACTTCCCAGTGACTTTAAAGACCAAATCTTTTTCCCGGACAGAATTCTCCACTTTAATCCCAACTAAATCCCCGGACTTTGCCGACTCCACAGGACTGTGATCCACCTGCATGGACTGAATATTCTGATAAAAATCTGTCGTTCGTCCTTTGACATGAATAGTGTCCGTAACACTGAGCTCTCCTTTAGTCATCTCTAATATTCCAACATTAATTTTCGCAAAATAATGTGTGATGCGACCTATTTCTTCCTCCATTTTAACCTCCTTTTTTTTCATCACTATAATAACCAAAATCCATGTCTCTTCGCAAGATTATATAAAGCATATCCAATTCCGTGATATCTACATTTATCCGCTGAGGACGGCTCCCCCATTGACATTTAAATTTTCACCTGTGATATGACGAGCTAAATCCGAGGCTAGAAATAGGATCGGCCCGGCAATGTCTACAGGATCGGGTATACGTTTTAGGGGAATGCTCTCCTCAACTTTTTTCCGGAAATCCGGATCGCTAAAAATTTCTGTGCACATATCGGTATCCACCCATCCCGGAGAGACACAATTGACGCAAATTCCTGAGGACGCAAGTTCAACAGCAAGAGATTTTGTGAATGCAATAAGTGCACCCTTGGTCGCCGCATAATGAGAATGAAAGGCCTCCCCTCTTACTCCCGCCGTGGAGGACACATTGATGATCCATCCCTTCTTTCTTTTTTTCATCTGAGGGACCGTGGCACTGCAGAGATGATAAACTCCATTCAGGTTAATTTTTATCGTTTCATCCCACACGCTGTCATCCATATTTCCGATTTCACCGTAGGTCCAAATTCCAGCATTATTGACCAATATATCGATATGACCCCATCGACCGATGATATCATCCACCATCTCGTAGATATCTCCCTTTTGAGCCAAATTCATTTTATAGATCAAACAGTCTTTCCCAATATTTTGAACCGTGTCTTTGACATGTTGAGCCATATCTTTATTCTGTAAATAGTTGATGGCCACATCACATCCGGCTTGAGCCATTAGAACTGCTGTGGCTTGACCAATCCCTCTCGAGCCTCCGGTTATCAATGCATTTTTTCCTTTTAAATCAATCATGCCATGCCTCCTCTTAAAAATTAATTATACTCTCTTGGATCTCAGTAGTTTATTCCTTTTCCAGCCATCACGAAGATCTAGCATCCGGGGAGTATTCCGCTCCCCCATGCACTATCTTCAATATTCAAGTGTAAAATGTTCCATCTTATCAAACTCAAGGTACCGATAGATGTTTTCTTTTTTGGGAATTATTTTCTCCCTGAAAATGTCGAAGTATTCATCGGCAGTGGGGATTTTCCCAAACAGAGCCGCGATAGCAGCAAGCTCTGCCGATCCGAGGTGAACAACAGCACCATCACCCATCCGGTTATCAAAATTCCTTGTGGATGTGGAAATGACTGTAGCCTTGGGTCTGACTCGGGCTTGATTACCCATACAAAGTGAACATCCGGGAATTTCTGTCCTAGCCCCAATGGAAGCATATATCGAATAAAATCCTTCTCTTTTTAATTGAGCCATATCCATCTTGGTCGGAGGGGTTATCCAGACACGTGTCTTGAGGTATCCGGCTCCATCAAAAATATGCCCTGCAGCCCGAAAATGGCCGATATTTGTCATGCAGGAACCTATAAATATCTCATCGATTTTTTTTCCGGCCATCTGTGAAAGTGTTTGAACATTATCAGGATCATTTAGACAGGCCAGAATCGGCTCACGAATTTCACCTAATTCAATTTCAATCACAGCGGCATACTCAGCATTCTCATCCCTCTTGAGAAGAGAAGGATTTTTAAGCCATTCCTGCACAGAGTCAATCCTTCTTCTTATGGTGTCTGCATCTTGATATCCATCCTCAATTAATTTTCCCAGCAGTGTTATGTTGCTTTTTAAATAGGCTGTCACACTCTCTTTACTAAGGGCAATTGTGCTTCCTGCCGCTGAACGCTCGGCCGATGAATCAGTGAGCTCAAAAGCCTGCTCCACCGTCAAATCGGGCAAGCCCTCCAGCTCGAGGACACGCCCATTAAAAATGTTCTTTTTCCCTTCCTTTTTCACTGTTAGATAGCCCTGCTGAATGGCCACATAGGGAATAGCATTGACAACATCACGCAGAGTAATCCCCGGATTTAGGTGACCCTTAAATTTTACAAGTACAGACTCCGGCATATTTAACGGCATAGAACCCAGGGTCCCGGCAAAAGCCACTAGCCCCGAACCTGCAGGAAAACTCAATCCCATGGGAAACCGAGTATGAGAATCTCCCCCCGTGCCCATCGTGTCAGGGAGGAGAAGCCGATTGAGCCATGAATGAAGGACTCCGTCTCCAGGTCTGAAAACGACCCCTTTTCGTTCTGTTATAAATTGCGCAAGAGATTTATGCATTTTCACATCAGCAAGTTTGGGATATGCAGCCGTATGGCAGAACGTCTGCATGAAAAGATCAGATTTGAATTCCATGCAGGCCAGCTCTTTCAGCTCATCCGCCGTCATCGGTCCAGTCGTATCTTGAGAGGCCACCGTTGTCATCATCGGCTCGCACGAGGTTTTTGGCAGCACGCCCTTCTGATTGCAGGCTTTCCCCACAATTTTTTGAGCAAGCGTATAGCCCTGGTTTTCTGCGGCTTTCGGATTTTCAATCTCTGTAAAGAAACCTGTGGTTTCAGACATGCCAAGGTTTTTTCTCGCCTTGATCGTCAATGCTTTTCCTATGATAAGGAATAATCGCCCTCCGGCTCGATATTCATCTTTGAGTGTATCGGGTTTGAGATCAAAGCTGGAGAGTATCTCTCCGGATTCACTCAATATAGTTCCGGATTCTGTATCGACAATAATCTCATTTCCCGTACGAAAAAGAGCCACATCACACAAAATGGGCAGCCCTCCTGAATCCTCCACCGTATTGAAGAAAATCGGCGCAATCAATCCCCCAAGAACCACACCCCCCCTCCTCTTATTAGGAACATAGGGGATATTTTCACCGATGTGCCACATGAGGGAATTGGTCGCAGATTTCCGTGATGAGCCTGTTCCCACAACATCTCCTACAAAGACGACTTTTTTTCCTTTTGAACGGAATTTCCTGATCGCTTCTAATCCCCCTGAAAATTTTGATTCTCCCATCGCGAGTGCGTGGAGCGGAATGTCGGGCCGGCTCCATGCATATTTGGCCGGAGAAAAATCATCTGTATTTATTTCCCCATCCACTTTAAAAACAGTCAAATTGATTTTTTTAGGTAGTTCCGGTCTCGAAAGAAACCACTCCCCATCAGCCCAGGATCGAAGTACATCCCTGGCAAAACTGTTAGTATCTGCGAGATTTACGATTTGATCAAAGGCATTGTAGACCAATATCGTTTTCTTTAAAGAAGACGCAGCTTCAGAGGCCAATTCATCCACCGAGAGAAGTTCAATGAGTGGCCTCACATTAAATCCTCCTAGCATTGTTCCGAGAAGAAAAACAGCCTCTGTTTTTTGAAGAACAGGGGAAGACACTTCCCCTTTTGCTACACGAAACAGCCATCCCGCTTTCACTTTTGCTGAGGGATCTACTCCGGGAGCCACACAATTCTTAAGTAAACTCAGAAGCAAATCTTCCTTCCCTCGAGGAGGATTCTCAAGAAGGGAACAGATCTCACTGACCTGCCCCGAGGCTAAAGGAAG
>CAZEWV010000001.1:3668-40454 GCA_964516025.1 uncultured Eubacteriales bacterium | reverse complement strand
CAAAAATAAACAAAACCATGATGGCCCCGGCGTAGATAATAATTTGGACAGCCGCAATGAAAGGAGCATCTAGGAGGGCAAAGAGCCCGGCTGTCGCACAGAATGCAAGAATAAGCAAGATGGCATTATAGGCTTGGTTTTTAAGGATAATCATTCCCCCAACAGCCCCCACACACACTATTGCCAAAAAAAAGAAAAGGAAGTGTTCCATGTGATTAAGGGACTCATTATATTTACTGACTTTTACCCTTGTCAAGGATTATTTGACAGAAAAGCAACAAAGATTTTTTCCTGGGAAAATGTACACGAAAATTTATGAAAAAATGCCGTATTTTACGTCAAAAAATCCATATATGACAAATTATCAATATGCTTTGACAAAGAGAATATTTTTGCTATAATTGGCCTGGTACTGCGGGGTAGAGCAGTCTGGTAGCTCGTCGGGCTCATAACCCGGAGGTCGTTGGTTCAAATCCAACCCCCGCTACCATCTTATTCCCCTTGATTCCCCTAGAAAATCATTTGTTTGTTCGGTCTTTCTCTTTAGTCACCGTTATTCAGAATTAGGCAAGTTTAAGCAGAAATTGTCCCGTATTTGTCCCACGGGGAGAAGGGGATGAGTCTGTGCTTAGAGCAACGGATTCCTAATCCGTGTGTCGGGTGCTTCCTCAGGGAAGTGTTGTTATTTGATCAAAAACACTCAGCAAGATACTATTTCCAAACAAGTTAAGTACAAGTTTGTTTCTAGGAATATGTCTAATGAAGTTTAAGCCTCCGTGAGAGATCGCTGCTGCCAGAACGAAAAATGTCAGGATTATAGAAAGCTTGTTGAAGGGAATATCATCCGCCATTCATTTTCACAACCGATGGTTTTGAACCCTATTCTTGGGCCACAAGAAACCTTTTAAGCCCTATCTGTTTGTATGCGCAAGTCATCAAGAAACGCCGGAAGAATCGTGTCATCAATGTAGAACGGCGAATGATCTTTGGGACCAAGTCAAAGATGGAACAACTCCTATTTGAATCAGAAGATTCCTCCACAATAAATACCTCATTCATAGAGCGACTTAATCTTACTATCCGACAGGGCTGTGCGTATTTGGGACGCCGAACGGCTTGTCATTCCAGGCATAAAGATTTGCTTGCAAACAATCTTGAATTACAAATGTGTTATTACAATTTTATTCGGCCACATTTAGCCTTAAAATTCGGGGGTGAAATCCGGACACCTGCAATGCAGGCAGGATTAGTCAAAAAACAGCTCAGTTTTCGTGAAATCTTTACTTCAATGGAAATCCTTTTTTGCTGGATTTTCATGTTTTTGAGAACTCGGGTTCGAATAGAGAAATTTGGGTGGATTTCGGCGTAGTAACAACAGTTAATGAAGGAAGCACCTAATTCCCCATAGGGGGTCTTAGATATTAATATCCCTCAACCCAGCCAGCCTCTCTCTCGCATCCTCAACTTCAGAGAGGCCGGGATCGGTGTCTCTAGAATAAAAACAACATAAACTTCACCTGATATAGCCCAGGGAACGAAGAGTTTCAAGCTGCTTAGGGTTCAAAAATTCCTCATCGGATCGGGAAAAGCGCATTGCAAATTCCTGGTGTTCGCGCCACTTCTTCTTCAGAAAATTTAAATATTTTTCCGATATATCCGGGTACTTTTCTCTGACGTTGCCGCCGTAATGAGGATCTCTCCAGCGGTCTAAAAGATCAAAGCGCAGAAACTCGTCTTCTTCTAATTCTTTCCCAGACTTAGTGTCCAATTCAATTCTCAAGCTGGCTATCCATCTCTCATCGATCGCCTGAATCCTTCCGCTGAGGATGCCGGTATGGGAGTTAAGACCGAACTCGTCAAGAATAACGGGCCGCGGCTTCCATATACCTTCTCCCAATAAAAAAGGGACAAGCGATTGTCCCTGGAAAGTTTCTGCAGGAGGTAATCCGGCCAGGCCCAGTATTGTAGGCAGCAGGTCTATCATCGAGACCGGTTGGCTGAAACGCAGGCCTGGTGTTATTCTTTCAGGCCAAATAACTATTAAAGGGATACGATATCTGAATGAAAATGAAGAAGCCCCCCAAATCTTAGGCTTCGGATCTAACAAATCTAAACCGTGACGACTACTATGATCGGAAGCTAAGATGAACAATGTGTGCTCCCACTCACCAGAATTTTTCAGTCGTTCTACAAGTCGTCCTAGCTGGTAATCGTTATGGGCCATTGTTTCGTCGTAAAGACCGCGGACAACGTTGAAAAATTCCGTTCTGCCGATCCCGGTTTTCTCGTAAGCTTCGTCAGGATAACTCCAGGAGGGACCTTGAAGCCCTGCCGCTTTAGCCAGTTTAGACTCCCATTCGTAATATTTTTCTCTCAGGTCGGGCTCGACGTACAAACCCGCAAAAGGAGCAGGCGGTTTGTAAGGCCAATGCACGTCCGTAGTCTGGAAGTGTACCCAGTAGGGCTGTCCCTGATAGGATTCGCGCCATTTCCAGAAAGCTTTGTGCAACACTTCAGATGATATCGAGTTGGGCTTACATTCGGAATCCCGCATGACATCCACTCCTCTTTCAAGACTGCTCAAGGAACCAGCGAAAGAGTTTGTTGTGAATACAGCTGTCTGATATCCTGCTTGATGCATGTGTTCTGCCATGGTCACTGCCTGATCCGGTAAAGGATCGGATTCGGTTCTGTATCCTCCGAGCACGCTGTGGTGAAGTGAGGTCATAAAAGAAGGGGTGGAAGGCTTGGTCCATGAGGAGTTACTGAAAGCATTTTCAAAGACCGTACCTTCTTCGGCTAAACGCTCTAGGTTTGGAGTCGTCCGACGGTTATATCCATACACGCTCAGGTAATCCGCCCCCGCACCATCGATGATATATAAGATTATATTCGGCAAATGAGTGACTCGCTTACCGGTGATAGTCGGTGTTCCCCAAAGAGCCACGGTCCCATTTTGATCTGAAGTCGTCTGAAGGATGAGCGTAATTATTTGGTTTTCATAGTCTGACAGATTGACAGATCGCTGAGCCCAATGTTTTTCGTCGGAGTAAGACTCATTCCAAAGCATTTTGGAATCTCCCCTGCCCGGCTTAACTTTAATCTGAAAAGTCACAGGCACATCGCTCCTCAACAGCCCCAAACAGAAGTCAAGGCGCGCGCTTTCTGGCACCTTCACCCGAAACACAAGCTTTGCTGGCGTGTGGACGAAAAGAGCTTTCCGATAAATTTCATTGCGTATCTCTGTTTGGACTCCAGTCGGAGGATCGGCATATTTAACTCCTTTGGGAATGACACTTATCGATAGAATATCAATGTGAGCCGGTTTGTCCGAGCGTACGAGAAGAATGAGGTGTTTCCAGGGATCTTCCCAATTTTCCCAGTACCAATCAGGACGCATCAAGTATGTATGCTCCATGCCGTCATTGATGATTATAACGGGCTCGCTTGAAAAGAGAAAAGGATCATGTTCTAGCGCAGTAGATCCCGTCCGCTCGCGCAGGTTGAATCCGATTCGTATCTCATTTATATTCTCTGAGGAACGTGCCCGTACAGCAATGTATGCCCAATCCTCACGTTTCCACTCCGGTACTTTGACATGAATTCCGCCCTGTAACAGTCGTGTTCCAAATGGATCGACAGAAACGTTATTTTTACCCAGGAAAAGGCGGAGCGAATCTTCTGTACGCCTTGTCTCAATCGGCCTGTTCTTAGAATCGGGATGGTTGACCGGGTACCACTCCGGATGTGGCTCATCAAAACTCCACTCGACTGGGGCAGGAAGGTCTTGTGGGACCTCGGAGCCCTCGATTCTAGCAGCCTCTATGTGCTCTTCAAGGTGAAGAGGAAGCTCGGCAGTGAGAAGAGGCTGATCCGAGTCCGGACCAGAGCAGCCAAACATTATGAACATAATGACCAGAGTGAAAAACATCAGCGCTTTTTGCTTGAACATCTTTGCCTCCCAAATATTCTTTCAGACGGATCGAAAAGGAATTATTATTTCCTCTTGCTATAGCGACTGTAGAATATTGATTTAGGGATGGAGTGTCAAACGGCAAAAGTACTATTAGTTGTGAACACTGGCCAGCGAGCTGCTCCAGACCTACGATTCTTGGCTCAAAAAGGTATCTATAGGTGCTATTCTTTCAACCCAGCCAGCCTCTCCTTCGCATCGTCAACTTCAGGGAGGCCTGGATCGGCATCAATTTAGTTGGCTTGAGCTCACAAGAGGCCAAAAAACTTAATTTTTGAATGGACCAGATTTTGGGTAGACCTCCACCTGGCTACTTTATTTCGGTGAAATCTTAGATTAGTAAACGTTAGATGCTTCGATTAGGTTTTTATATGAGACAACACGCATGAATAAAAAAGTATTCAGCAAGGCAATAAGAAAAATGGTAAAATTGTTGAATAAAGGAGCATGGCATGGATGCTTCCCAACAGAAGAACGACGAACATAAGGTAGACCTTGCTGAACTCTACGCCCGGCTTGATGCCGTTCCTGACGGACTTTCTTTGGAAGAGGCCCAAAAGAGGCAGCTAGAGTACGGGCTAAATGTACTTGAGGAAAAGAAAAAAAAGTCAATCCTCGTACGGTTCGGCAGGCACCTTGTCAATTTTTTCGCCCTTCTTCTTTGGACCGGAGCTATGCTTGCTTTTACATCGGAATACCTTTCTCCCGGCGACGGAAACCTCTATATCGGCATTGCCCTCGCAGTGGTTGTGGTCCTGAACGCTGTATTTACTTTCATACAAGAATATCAGTCCGAAAAAATTATGGAGAGCTTCAGGAAGATGATGCCGGAAAGGATCTATGCTCAGAGGGACGGCACTAGGACCGAACTCCTCGCAGGTGAGATAGTTCCAGGAGACATAATATATCTTGAAGAGGGGAACAAGATACCCGCAGATGCCCGTCTTTTGGAGGAGAACTCCCTTAAGGTAGACCACTCCGCACTCACAGGCGAGTCAGAACCTCAACTCAGGAAGATTGTCCCTACGCATGAGAATATCCTCGAGTCACGGAACATGGTCTTCTCCGGTACCCTTGTTCAGTCCGGCAATGGCACTGCTCTTGTTTACGGCACTGGAATGAACACGCAGCTTGGAAAGATCGCCAAGCTTACAAGGGAGGCAGGGGAAGTGGAAAGCCCCCTCAAAAAAGAGCTAAACCATTTCATCAAGATCATCTCCTCCATTGCAATCACTCTGGGTGTCTCATTCTTTGCGGTCAGCTTTATGACCGGAAATAGGCTAATGGCAAGTATGGTATTTGCTATAGGGATCATTGTCGCTAATGTCCCTGAAGGACTACTTCCTACCGTTACCCTCTGCCTGAGTATGGCCTCAAAGAAGATGGCAAAGAGGATGGCGCTCATTAAGAATCTTGACTCGGTCGAGACGCTCGGTTCCACCACTGTTATTTGCACCGATAAAACCGGCACGATCACAGAGAATAGGATCTCGGTCAATACGATATATATTGACCTGGACGAAAGGCTAATTCATGAAAAGAATGTAATGGAAATACCGGGTATGGAGATGTTGTTAAAAATATCAGTCCTTTGCAACAACGCCAAGCTGAACGATAAAGACTACTATATCGGGGATCCTACTGAGGGAGCGCTGCTACTCTTCGCAAAAGACAAGATAAATGTTGAAGAACTGAACAGCAGGTGGGGACGGATTCATGAATCTCCTTTCGATTCAAAGACGAAACGGATGATAACAGTGAACAATGACGGAGAAGATAATGTTGTTCATATGAAGGGTGCGCCCGAGGTGGCGCTCGCTATGAGCAATAAAATACTTCTAAACAATGAAATCGTCCCACTTGAGGACCATCATAAAGCTGAGATCCAAAAATATTACGAAAGACTGGCCTCAAGAGGAGAGCGGGTACTGGCGCTCGGTTTCAAGGAGGGAGACGGGCAGTCGGAAGATGAGTTTGTTTTTGTAGCACTTGTTGGCATGATAGACCCTCCACGCAAGGAGATCCCGGAGGCGATAGCCAGATGCAAGGGAGCCGGGATAAAGGTGATCATGATAACAGGGGACTACAGCCTAACCGCTGAGGCGATAGCCAGGATTGCTGGAATGATAAGGGGCAGTGCCAATATAATGACCGGAGAGGAACTTGAAAAAAGCTCTGAAGATGATCTGAAGGAATTCTTGAAAAAAGATAACATTATATTTGCCCGCACCTCACCCGCACAGAAGCTTCAAATAGTGACCGCATTGCAGGCGCTAGGAGAGGTCGTGACCGTTACCGGGGACGGCGTAAATGACGCACCTGCCATAAAGAAGGCGGATATGGGAGTAGCGATGGGGGGCATCGGGACCGAGGTCGCTAAGGAAGCGTCGGACATGGTACTGCTCGATGATAATTTTGCCACCATAGTGAATGCGGTCGAGGAAGGAAGAACAGTTTACAATAATATCAAGAAATTTATCGCATATATTCTTACAAGTAATGTCCCCCAAATACTCCCTTTTATCGCGTTTGTGCTTCTTGGGATACCTCTCTCCTTGACTGTCGTACTGATACTATCGATCGACCTCGGCACTGACCTGCTGCCCGCACTCGGACTTGGTGTTGAAAAGGCGGAGCATGATGTCATGAAGAGACCCCCCAGACCCAGGAACGAAAGACTCCTCACACCGAATCTTCTTTTCATGTCTTATGGTATTGTCGGTATGCTCCAGGCTGCTGCGGGATTCTTTTCCTACTTCGTTGTCCTTTACAGAGGTGAGTGGACATGGGGTCAGGAACTCGCCTCGTCAGATCCGCTGTACCTCAAAGCCGTGACAGCTTTTTTTGCTAGTATCATTATCTGTCAGATCGCGGATGTCATGATATGCAGGACGCGCAGGGAGTCTGTCTTTAAGGCCGGGCTATTCAGTAACAAGTTTGTCCTTGTGGGGATTCTGTCAGAACTGATACTTCTCTCGATTATTATATACAATCCCTTCACACATAAGATTTTCGGCACCTATCCTCTTACTTTTTTCGAGATTTCGCTCTCTATCCCGTTCGCGTTGTTCATATTTTTTGGGGACGAGATAAGGAAGCTGCTTATCAGGAGGGACGTGAGGTTCGTCGAAAAGTACCTGAACTGGTGACTGCCTGTTTAAATTAGAAGTTCAACGACCGGAGTGGCTATCTAAGGTAAGTTTCACTCTTTGTTATCCTTGCAGTGTACCCAGATCTTAACCTTATAGTGCCATCTTTTTTTGTAGTAGTCCCTGACAAATGTTCGTATTTTCCCTGATTTTTCTGTCCTAATCTATGGACAAATAATCCTATAAAGACAGATCGCATTCCAGATACTCAACATGAGAAATCTTTAGGATGGAACCTCGGTGCTTCCTCAGGGAAGTGTTGTTACTTGATCAAAAATCCATAGCAAGCTATTATTTCCAAACAAGTTAAGCACAATCGTATGGCAAGGAATATGCCCAATGAAGTATAAGCCCCCGTGAGAGATCGCTGTTGCCAGAATGAAAAATGTCAGGATCATGGCAAGTTTGATAGAGGTAATATCATCCGTCATTCGAAGTATAAAACGAGACAAGGACGACGGCGGCCGTCATCTCCATTTTCCGGCCAGGAACTCCAGCACGACCCAGGTGACCATCTCAAGCCCTCGTTCCGTGCCAAAGAGGGATAGGGGTATATGCTCTCCATTCGGCACAATCCACAAATAGGAGTTGGGGATCGCCTGGTACTGCTCGACTGGAATGTACACAGGGATGAACTGATCACGGTCTCCATGAAGGATCAGGGTGTTGGCAGTTATGGTCGACAGATACGGAGGAGTGAAGTTCATATCATCATAGTTGTCCTTGAAAGCATGGAATTGGCTCATCAACTCCTTGGCCTGTTCAAGTCCGCGGCTGTGAATCCGGCCTTCCCTTTCAAGCTGCTCTGTGGTCACACTGTCCGGGGAGCTAGCTCGCATGATCTCACGTAACTCTTCCGGGTAATAGGAAGTCGCTCCGATCAACACCATTGCCTCTACACGCTCGGGTTGGCTCGTTGCCATGTGAAGAAGCGTCATGCCACCCCCGCTGAGTCCCATCGCCCTGAAGCGATCCACACCAATCAGGTCAAGCAGTGCGAAGACATCCAAGGCGGACTGTCGGTGCGTGAACTGTTGGCTGGGATTGGTTGATCGACCATGACCCCTGAGATCCGGTATGATGAGTCGGTAGTGAGCAGAGAGTTCTTCGACGACTGGCTCCCAACTCGCACCAGTTGCAGCCCACGCATGAAGAAGGACAAGTGGTTCTCCTTCCCCAACGGTTTCGTAGTACATTTCGATCCCGTTCAACGGGACGGTCTGGCCTTCCCAGTTATAGCCCCATGCTGCAAGCTTTCCTTCTTTGACTGCTTCAAAAGCACCATGAGAAACCACAAAAAACGCTACAATAGCGATAACAAAAATAATGAATTGCTTTTTCATTTCCCCCTCCTTATTATTCTTGAATGTAAGATTCTGTCTTATCTATATAAATTGCTAGTGCAATTATTGAAAAGAGGAACTCTTCTCGTTTATGGAAGGCAATTAATCATTTCCCATCTTTACCTTGGCTTTTGATAACTATAAATTATAAATTTATTTATTATTTGTCAACCTCAAAATCGCCTAGTATTGCCTACGATTGCTCAAACAGAAAACAAATAAATTTCAGGATTTTTCAGGGAAAACAGAGTGCCGGAGGAGGGAGTCGAACCCACACTCACAATAAAGTGAACTGGATTTTGAGTCCAGCGCGGTTGTTTAATTCTGAATAGACTAGTCCCTGTGTGCCAATTGTGTGTTAGAGATTAGTTAAACTTGTCTATGGATAGGTCTCTGGACAAGTACTAATTATCACGTGACACATAAGTGACACGAAGTGCCTAAAATTGCCTGCTTTTGCCTAACGATGAGACTAATATCTGACCTTTCTTCCCCTGTTATCCCTGGACAAAGTGCCTGACTACGAATCAGAAGGTCGTAGGTTCGAATCCTGCCGGACACACCAAGTTTTCCTCGAGAAACTTATTGTTTTCCTTTCAATCCAGCCAGCCTCTTCTTCGCATCGTCAACTTCAGAGAGGCCGGGGTTGGCGTCTTTTCAGGGGGAGAGGAATTTCTCGAAATGCACAAAGGCTTTATCCTTCCTGGTTTTTGATCGGAGGGGCTGGTCATTCCAAAGGAGGCAGGTTCATCTTTTGCAGGAGATCATGGAAACGGGGATCGTCGTGTAGAGGGGTGAACCAGAAGAAAATCCTGAATGCTGGCATCCAGGCGTGGTGCGGTTTATAAGCCAGCCACTGGAATGCTTTGTCCTTATCCCCAAGGGCTGTGTACATTGCAGCCAGTCCGAATGTACGCAGAGGATCAGGTTGCTCCTCCAATTTGGCCGCAATCTCTCTTGCCTCATCCTCCCTTCCGACTTCTGCGTAGAGGCGTGCTAGTGACCACCAAGGGGCCATATATTTTTCGTGAGTTTCAACAGCCTCCTCATACCTTCCTATGTCTGCGTAAACTAACGCCAGGAGCCATGTTGCTAAATGGTTATCAGGTTCGAATTCAAATACTTTCTGTATTTCTATAATTGCCTTATCATATTTTCCATCGATCCAGTACAGCCCTCCTAACCATGCCGTATGCAGAGGAGTTAGTGGATCTAGTTCCTGGGCACGTTTGTGTTCGACAATGGCTTCATCCATGCGTCCTATCTCAGCGAGCAACCAGGCATAGTGGAAGTGATTCAAGGCCAGATTGGGATTCAGCTCATTGGCCCTCAGAAAGGCCTGCTCTGCACCCTCCCAGTCCCATTCGTAGTAAAGCTTGACATCTGCTAAGGCTGCATAGCCTTCTGCTAGCATGGGATCTAGCCTCAATGCTCTGTCGGCTGCTGCCCTGGCTCTGGGCCAGGCATCCGGAGTCGGATTATAGCTGTGTCCGATAGTAGTGTAGCCATATGCCAGTCCCGCATAGGCCAAGGGATCTGTGGGATCATTTTCAACAGCTTCATTAAAACAGGCAATGGCCTTATCTGCCGTTTCCGAGTCGATTGTAATATCTGTCAAGTAGGACATACCCTTTAGGTATGCCTGGTAAGTTTCTGGATTTATCTGACGGGTATCTGCAAAGAGAGTTTTTTCTTCGGTTGTAAGATTTATCCGGATCTCCCTGGCAATAGTCTGGGCTATCTCTCCGCTCATTACTAGTACATCGGTCAGGATCCGATCATATGTCTCCTCCCATAGATTTTGTTCATCTGGATTCACTTTTATCAATTGAACCCGAATGCTCAAGCTCCCACCAGTCTTCTGAACTGAACCTGTCACTACGGCATCCACATTAAGCTCCTGGGCAATCTCAGGCAATGGTTTTTTCGCGTTTTTATACTGTGCTACAGTCCAGAAAGATATCACTCGTCGGAACGCTTTAATCCGTCCAAGATTTCCTATCAATTCATCCGTTATTCCATCAACAAAATACTCCTGCTCGGAATCTCCTGTAAGATTCTCAAAGGGGAGGACCGCTATGGAATGGATGGTTGCAGCTCGAGTTGTGTACAAATAAAATGCTCCTGCAATAAACAAAACCAGCAGAAGTGGAACTCCTCCAAAAAGGAAAATTTGCTTCCACCTGATTACACGTCTTTTTTTAAAAAGTTTCTTTTTTTTGGGAAGGATCCTTTTTCCTAAGGGAATACCTGCTTCAATATTGTTTAAATCCAACAACAGTTCTTCTGCTGTCTGATACCTCTCCTCTCTCTCTTTCGCCATGCAGATCAAAATCAATCGGTTGAGATTTTCCGAAATATTTGGATTGAGTTCCTTTGGATTTGAAGGTACCTTGGACTTATGTTTTAGCGCCACACTCAATGCCGTATCCCCCTTAAATGGAACCCTGCCTGTGGTCAATTCATAAAGAATCACACCTAAGGAATAGATATCAGCACGTTGATCTGTCTCCTCTCCTTCTGCTTGTTCGGGTGATAAATAATCGGGAGTCCCGATAATCATTCCTGTTGTCGTCACTCCAGGTGCTTCGACAAATCGGGAAATCCCAAAATCCATGATCTTTGCAGTGCCTTCCTTATCGATCATGATGTTTTGAGGCTTTAAATCCCGGTGCACAACTCCCAGCCTATGTGCTTCAGCCAAGCCTTCGCACAGTTGCTTGACTATGGATATTGATTCCGCATCTGACAGTTTCCCTCTCTTTTTGACCAAGCTCTTTAGATCCTCACCTTCTACATACTCCATAGTGATATAGGGAATCTCTCCTTCTTTACTAAGGTGGTACATACGACAGACATTTTTATGAGAGATCTTTCGGGCAAATTTCAGCTCATTCCGGAAGCGTTCAACTGTGCTATCATCAGAGGCAATCTCGGGTTTAAGAAGTTTTAAAGCAACTTCTTCATCAATCTCATTATCCAAGGCCATATATACTTTGCCCATACCTCCCTTCCCGAGCTCCTTGATGACTTCATACCTGGAGGCAAAGGTAGTTCCTGTGGTTATTCCTTTGCCTGGTGTCTCGAGAGTTTTTGTAGCCGAGATTTCGTGTGTGGGCTCAAGTGAGCTTGAACATTCCATACATAACTTAGAATCTTCGGGATTAGCGGTTTGACACTTGGGGCAGACAGTGCTCATCTTTTCCTCCATACTGGATGGTAATAGCTTAAATATTTGAGGAATGAGTGTCAAACAATATATATACCTATCCCTGTGGGCCAAATACGGGCCAAATTGTGCCTAATAATGCCTAATTCTGACTAACGGTGCTAACGTTTCGACTGCTCTCTACCCCAGGAATAGGGGAGGACAGGTTGGCAGCTCGTCGGGCTCATAACCCGGAGGTCGTTGGTTCAAATTCAACCCCCGCTACCATCTTATTTATCAACCACTTACGTAAATTCTCACCTCCAAAGGGCCCATAACCCGTTCTTTAGCCCCCCATAAGGAGGTATTTATGACCACAACTTTAAGAGGGATGGTGTCTGCCTTTATCTCAACCAGGAGGCTAAGGAATCTAAGCCCCAATACAATCACTTTCTACAGCCAGCATCTCAGCAAATTCCTTGAGTTTATGGAGTCACAATATCCTGATGTCTCTCTCGAGCAGATCGACCATACTATTTTGAGGGAGTACGTTTCAGGGATAAAGGAAAATTACTCACCTGGAGGAGTTAACCATCACATTAAAGTGCTGAAGATTCTCTTCAAGTTTATGTTAGAAGAGGATGTGATCATAGAAAATCCTTCGAGGAAAATTTCAAGGGTAAAGACTGACCAAGCTGTTATTCCTACTTTTTCCACTAGCCAGATCATGTCAATGCTTGAAGTCACAAAACATCAGATGGATTTCCCAGGAATCAGAAACCATACATTAATCACTCTGCTTTATGATACGGGTTGCAGGATCTCAGAATTATTGGGACTCAAGATTGAGAATATTCAGCTTGATGAGAAGATCCTGACAGTTAGAGGAAAGGGTGGAAAGGGGAGAGTAGTGCCTTTTGGAGATCGGTCGCTCATTGGTTTAGTAAAATATTTGAATAGAAGAAACAAGTTGTTTGGGAAAGAAGGCGTGCTTTTTCTTACTAAATTCGGAGATCCTTTAACAATTAGAATGACGAACAAAACAATTGAAAGAATCGGGATTAAAGCTAAAATAGAAAACGTAAGGCTCTCAGCTCATACCTTCCGCCATACATTTGCAAAGAATTGGCTGATGAACGGCGGGGATATATTTAGCCTTCAGAAAATCCTTGGACACAAAACTCTTGATATGGTCAGGAATTATGTGAATATCACATTCAAGGACATCCAATCGCAGCACAGTAAATTCAGCCCAGGCGATAATCTTTATGATTAAGAACAAGACAGATTGAGCACTTTAAATGTCATTGAAGGACTCATGGGATTTAAAAATCCCTCGTAGGTGATCCTACGTGCCGGTTCGAGTCCGGCCCTCGGCACTCTGAAAATCCTGTTTTCCTCTGGTTTTGGTATGGGGAGTCAGCCGGATGATGAAGAGGGGCCCTCCTTTCAGTTAACATCCAAACATTTCACTAATAATGAAGTAATCATATGTCTGTTGATTAATCGGCTTCATGCTCGGATTTAGATGAGCCCCTCCTCTTTTATTCATTCACTGGACCATTGTGACTTCTGATTGGATCAAGTCCTCGTTCATTAAGTTCTCGACAGCTTTCTTGTCAACATCCATTACATGGGGAATACCACTGATATCAGAAACATCTTTTGTCAGCGCGGCCAGATCGTCTCTTGAAATGTGTTTTAAGGCAAATTTGCGGCAGCCGGCCATCAGCTGTCGTAGGCCTTGCCCAAGTCTCTCATAATAAGTATACAATCCCAGTGCACCCGTTGGTGTCTTATCGAATTCCTTATCTCCCAGTTCTTTGCGTAAATCACTGGACGTGACAAAAATCTCATCTCTTGTCCTCCCAAACCGTTCGACATAGATTGGAACTTGATTTTCATTAATCGTTCTTCCTATGGTTTTTCCTACCATGGCGGCGGCAATCGGGCCTCTTGCCATCCCGACCAACTTCACGAAAGGGGCACCCAAGGCAAGGCCCTTGAAGATCTGATCTTCGAATGTGAACCCCCCAGCGACGGCTAATGCGGGAATGTATGCTCCTCTTTCTGCAAGCTGTTTGGCATATCTGTACAATAGAGTGTGAAGTTCAACCGGAGGGATTCCCCATTCATTCATCATTCTCCAAGGACTCATGCCGGTTCCACCTCCCGCTCCATCGACAGTTAAAAGATCGATATGATATTTTGAGGAATAATAGACTGCCCGGGCAAGGTCCAGAGGCCTATAGGCCCCTGTCTTTAAGAAGATGTGCTTTGCTCCTGCAGCACGAAGTTCTTCGACTCTCTTTGCAAAAGATTCTTCATTCACCATCCCCACTCTCGAATGTCTTTCAAACTCCTTGAATGCTCCTCTCTCATAGGCTTTTATCACAAGCGGATCAGTTGGATTTGGGAGAACAACGTATCCTCTCTTGTGCAGCATTTGGGCCCGTTTGATATCTCTGATTTTGACCTCTCCTCCGATGTTTTTAGCGCCCTGTCCCCACTTCAATTCCACACATGTAACCCCTAGTTTTTCAATGGCGTATTCCTGCACTTTGAGCCGTGTATCTTCGATATTGGCCTGGACAATTATCGCTCCATATCCATTCCTCTGATGGTTTTTAAAGAGATCAACACGTCGTTTGAGATCCTTCGTGTCCGTCACGCGTCCGTTCTTTATGACGGCTTCGGAATCCATCCCGACAACATTTTCTCCGATTGTCAGTCCCGTCCCGGCCAATGCGGATCCGATCGCCAATCCCTCCCAATTGTTTTTTGCAATATCGGTAGAACCGATTCCAGGAATGATCCATGGGTACTTGAAACGAAGTTTTTTATCATGCCCAAAGGCAACTTCGAGTTTTACGGCAGGAAAAATTGCTTTGTCGCTATCTTCCTCAATTCCAAAGGTCCCTGTTGCTGTGCCCATGATGTTTAAATGGGAATAATCGACAGGGTAATTCTTTTCTGAAGCCGTTGTTATAACTCCGAAAGGTTGTGGATAGATCACTTCATGACCGCGGTAGGCGGACTTCCCAATTTCGCACATTCCAATACATCCATCAACACAAGTTACGCACATCCCTGATGCTGGAACGACGGATCCTTCAGTCCGATTTTTTGTTAATGTTGCTGCTGTTGCGTTTATTTTGGAAAGTGTCATGGTTAAATACTCCTTTTTTCATCTTTATTTTTAATCTCACAGGCTACACAGGGCTCCATGTAGCACATCATATCGTTGAAATCATCTTTTTCCAGACAAGTTGGGCTTAGATTTCCACACGCTCCGCATATCGCCTTGTCAGGCTCTGTGAACGTGCAGCGGAGCTGACAGGCTGGACAGACATACTGACATCCACCACAAGTCCTGCATTCTTCGGACCGGATGTCAAAGGGAGTCCCTATGGTGCGGTTTTCCCCTCTCCCGCGAAAACCGATGGCTTTTGCCATCATCTGCTCTTCACACATCCGGACACAGAGTCCACAGAGTATGCAATCTTCGAATTCCTGTTTGAAACGCTGTTTCTGGACATTGTGAGCAGAAGCTAGGTCTTGAATTAGCTTGGATTGAGGACAGGAAGCCAGCAGGAGCTCGATTATCATTTTCCGAGCTCGAGCTACCCTTTCTGAGGTAGTCCTGACTTTAATCCCTTCTTCCACCGGGTAAGTGCAAGAAGAAACTAACTTTGATTTCTTCCCCTCTCCGATTTCTACCACACAGAGCCTGCATGCTCCGTATGGGGAAAGGCCTTCCATATGACATAATGTTGGAATTGGAAAACCTAGGAATTGAGCGGCTTCCAATAGAGTCATGCTCTTTTCGACGGTCACATCTAATCCGTTAATGTTTAAAGTAACCATTCCATTTCTCCTCTTGTTTCATCATCTTCTAATCAATCTGAACGGCATCAAATTTACAGATAGAACGACAAGCGTCACATTTGATGCATTTTTCAGCGTCGATCATGTGCAGCATTTTTTTCTCACCACTTATTGCATTTTCAGGACAGGCGCGCTTACAGATCCCACATCCTGTACATAACTCGTTAATGGAAAACGTGATTAGCTCCTTACAGACACCGGCAGGACAGCGCATGTATTTGATGTGTTCCAGGAATTCCTCTCTGAAATAGAGAAGAGTCGACAGCACTGGATTAGGTGCTGTCTGACCCAAACCGCACATCGTAGTGTCTTTAACGACAAGAGCAAGTTCTTCGAGTAAATCGAGTTCTTCTAATGTTCCTTTCCCGCTAGAGATGTCCTCAAGAATCTCATACATCCGTTGTGTTCCTTTCCTGCAACTGAAGCATTTTCCACAGGATTCATCCTTAAGAAATTCCATGAAGTATTTTGCGACATCCACCATACAGGTGTGTTCGTCCATTGCGATCATGCCGCCGGATCCCATGATAGATCGGGCTTTGGACAAAGAATCATAATCTATAGCCACATTGAATTTATCTGCGGGAATACAACCGCCGGACGGACCCCCTGTCTGGACAGCTTTAATTTTTACTTTGCCCGAAGCTCCTTCACCGATATCCTCAATAATCCTTTTAAGAGAGATCCCCATAGGAACCTCAACAAGACCTGTGTTCTTGATTTTCCCAACCAGACTGAAGATCTTGGTTCCAGAATTGTTCTTTGTTCCTGTTTTAGCATATTCTTTTGCACCAGTTTCGAAGATCACCGGAATATTAGCCCAAGTTTCAACATTATTGATAGCAGTCGGCTTGTTCCGGATTCCCCTCTGGACGGGATAGGGAGGCCTCTGCCGAGGTTCTCCTATGTTTCCCTCAATAGAGCGCATGAGAGCGGTTTCCTCTCCACATACAAATGCACCCGCTCCCCTGACCAATCTCAGATTAAAGGAAAAGCTTGTACCAAGAATATTCTCTCCCAACAAGCCTATTTCTTTTGCCTGGCGGAGAGCTATAATGAAATGTTTGATTGCTAACGGATACTCGTTCCGGACATACATCACTCCTTCTGTTGCTCCGGTACCGAAGGCACCGATAAGCATTCCTTCGATAATGGAGTGTGGATTCCCTTCAAGCAAACACCGATCCATATATGCGCCGGGATCCCCCTCATCAGCATTACAGACCAAATAACTTCCTGAGCCATTGGTCTGGTTTGCAAGGAGCGCCCACTTCAATCCTGTCGAAAAGCCGGCCCCTCCTCTTCCTCGAAGGTCGGATTTTTTCACTTCATCAACCACCCACTTTGAGCTTTTTTTCTCTAGGACTTTGGCCAGGGAAGAATATCCTCCGCTCTCTATGTAGTTGAAAATCCGGATCGGATCGACCTGCTCATTCCTCGCAAGCAGAACACGTTTCTGATTTTTAAAAAATGGAATATCTTCTTGCTTTTCCACCACTGTTGTCGATTCTTTGTCTCTGTATAACAGATCTTCTAAAACATTTCCGGTACTTACTGCACTGACGATTTTCACCATGTTTGCAGGAGTGATTTTCGGATAGAATGTACGGTGGGGAACAACGAGTACTGAGGGCTCCATTTCACAGAATCCATGACATCCAGTTATACGGAGGTTAAGTTTGTCTACCAACCCTTTCATCAAGATTTCCCTCTTTGCTATGCGAATAAGTTCGTTTGCTCCGCTTGCTTGGCCGCAAGTCCCGGCAGGGATAACTAGAGTGGGCATATCAGGCTCTCGATCCGCGGTCAGAAGGCTTTTAAAAGTCTTGAAATCTTCTATTGTGTCGATTTTTTCCATATACTTACCCTCATCTTATTTCATAAAATTTTTCGTTGTCTGGAGAATTAAATTTAGAAGTTGACTCCGTTGAGATCGAGCATATGGTTCCTGCAACCACGGCGGGAGCAAATTTGAAGCATACCTCCGCTTCGGACTATCATCGGTACCATGGATGCCTCACACTTGACACAATTGGACGCCGAATTTAATTCCGCATGGCAGTGAGGACAGAAGAAATTCACAACTGTTTTCATTGGAATTTCATATTCCGAATCAACCGCGTAACTCCCGAAAAGGGATGACATTCGAAGCCAGCCATGTTTTTGACCAAAGGACACGGTTACACGGATCGATGCATGCCCATCTATATAATAGCCGTGATCCATTAAACTATGATTGCAGTGTGGGCAACTGACTTCGAGCGGAAAAAGGTGAGAATCGGCATCGGTTCTCTCCTGATCTAGTCCTTTTTTGGCTCTTTTCAAGATTTTATCAACATCAGAGATTCTGACCTTGGAGAAATAGTGCCCGTCGACGACGACAATTGGGCCTAAGGCACATGCCCCAAGGCATGCAACAGTCTCCAGAGTAAACTCCTTATCCTTGGTCATTCCTCCTGCTTTTATTCCAAGGATACGTTCGAACGCTTTAGCTACATTCGGACCTCCTCGGACATGACAGGCAGTTCCGAGGCACACGGATACCAGATGTTTCCCTCTTGGCTTTAAACTGAAAGATCTGTAAAACGTGGCAATTCCGTAGATATCGACGAGAGAAGAACCCGTTTTTTCCGCGACGATTCTCAATGCATCCTCGCTGAGATAGCTATATTGATTCTGGATCTCCTCCAGAATAGAAATGAGTCCTCCCTCATCCCCTTCCTGTTTCTCAATTATCTTATAAACAGTTTCCACTTCCATTTACTCCTCTCTCTTATATTTACAACTCAAAACTAGCCTTGCACATTGAGTCAAGCGTATTCCTCGCAGTGCCATATACCTCCTTCAGATTTGGAGTATCCACAGTCATCACGGTGCGCACAATTCATACACAAACCCAGATTCGGGTTGTCGATCCTGTCTTTGTAGGCCGTCGTTTTCTTTTCCTGTTGAACAATTTTGGATAAGGGGGGGATGTAATCATCAAACTCTTCACAGAAATACACAGGACGTACTGTGTTTTTCTTGGATTGACAGAGAGACAAGTGGTTGCAGCTCACACAGAGGTCATTAAATTTCTCTGTAACCGGATGTGGGCCGGTACCAACCTCTTTTTCAATAACGTTTTCTTTTTCATTCTCTTTGCCTGGGGCCTGAATCTCTGAGTTCTGCATTAATACCTCCTCTAATAATGTATTCACCCTTTTTCATGTGCAATATCTGTGCCATAAAATTGAAACTGAGGAATTGGGCTTCGTTTGAAAGACCGGCGTGAGTTTAGCGCTGAATGATATAACTGAATAACTGATTTTATATCAATCGGTTACACAAAGTTTATTGAGGAGTAATATTTTTCTTTTTTAATCAAATGTGTGTGGTCTGTGAAGACGGTTGAGGTGGAGCGAAATGTACCGGTGGAGAAAAATTCCCCACTAATATTCCTGATTTATCCTATAGCTTTTCAGTTTCTCCCTCAGGGTTTTCCGGTCTATTCCGAGAATCTTGGCGGCGCGAGTCTTGTTTCCATCGAGGCTGGCAAGGACATTACGTATATGTTCGATTTCGACTTCCTCCAGACTCTGGTTTAATCTGGCCCCTCGTGGAGCGGAATATCGCATTAGAGATGGAAGATCCGAGGCATTGATAATCTCTACCTCACACATTATAACAAGACGATTGACAACATTTTCAAGTTCTCTGACGTTTCCGGGCCAATTGTATTTTTTAAGTGCGCTGAGTGCTCTTTCAGAAAACCTAAGGGGTGTTTTGCCTATCTCTTTGGCAAACTTCTGAGAAAAATGATTTATTAGGAGGAGAATATCATCTCCTCTCTCACGAAGAGGAGGGACTTCGATCGTGATAACGTTCAACCTGAAATAAAGATCTTCTCTGAAACCTTCCTTTTTTACCAACTTGGCAAGATCCTTGTTAGTTGCAGCAATAACTCGGACATCGACCTTACGAGTCCGTGTCGCCCCCAGCATGCACACTTCTTTGTCCTGAAGAACCCGAAGAAGCTTGACCTGCATAGCAAGACTTGTTTCGCTAATTTCATCAAGGAAAATAGATCCGCCATCCGCGGTTTGAAAAAATCCGGCACGGGACCCTGTCGCCCCAGTAAATGCTCCTTTGATATGGCCAAAAAGCTCGCTCTCCAGAAGCCCTTCGGGAATCCCACCACAGTTAACAGGGACGAATGGAGCCGCAGACCTCGGGCTCCCATAGTGGGTAGCTCTGGCTACTAATTCTTTCCCTGTCCCACTCTCTCCCGTAATCAGGACTGTGGCGGATGTGGAGGCCGTTTTAGATATGGCATGAAACACTTTATTCATCGCCGCTGATTCCCCTATAAGCCCATGTGGTGTATGCGGCCTACGAAAATCATAAGCTTGGGAAATCCTGCGCTGGTGGAGTTTTTCTAGAATTCTCTTCACCGCCGCAAACAGCTCATCTTCCGTAAACGGCTTCGAAAGATATTCTTCAGCACCTGTTTTCACTGCCTTGACTGCGCCTTCAATCGATGCATATCCAGTGATCATCATGACCTCGGTGTCCTTGAAATTTTCCCGGACATGCCGGACTAAATCTAATCCACTACTGCCTGGCATTTTCAGGTCGGTGACCACAAGATCCACCTCCTCTCCTTCGAGAATCCGAACAGCTTCCTCAACACCAGGAGCCGTAAGCACTTTGTATCCTTGGGAAATCAAATTCCTCTCAAGGACTTCCCGTGTTTCAGAAGAATCTTCCACAATGAGCAGGCAGTCTTTTTTGCGCGTAGCGGCCACTTAGCCCTCCTTTGAAGAATTCGGCCCTTTAAGGGGCAATTGTATATCGAAACACGTACCCTTTCCCCTCTCGCTTTTTACGATAATAGACCCTCCATGAGAGTTGATTATCCCGTGGGCAACAGACAATCCTAAACCCGTTCCCTTCCCGATGTCTTTTGTCGTAAAAAATGGAAGAAATATCTTTTCTTTCACATCATCGTCTATTCCTTCTCCCGTATCCACGATCTGGAGGTGGACTTGATTTGCTTTTCTTAATGTCCGGATGGTTAATGATCCGCCTTTAGGCATCGCCTGAAAGGCATTCACGACGAGGTTGACAAAAACCTGGATGAGCTGAGAAGGATCGGCTGTTATCTCAGGGAGTTGAGGGGAAAGTTTCCAAATGATCTTAATCCCTTCCTTTAAAGCACGGCTTTTGAGAAAGCCGATTCCTTCTTTAACAATATTGTTCAGATTGACTTCTGTTTTGCGTGGGGGAGTCTGGCGGGCAAATAACATTAGCTTTTTGATGATCTCTCTTGCGAATAAAGATGCAGAGATGATTTTTTTGACATCTTGAGACGCCTGATCGGGGAGTTCCTCTGTTTTCTTCATGAGTTGAGCGAACCCTAGAATATTCCCTAAAGGCTCATTGAGCTCATGGGCTACCCCGGCAGCAAGCTGTCCGATAGTGGCAAGTCTGTCTGCATGACGCAGTTGTTCCTTCAATTGACTTTTTTCCTGTTCTGTCTCTCTTCTATCAATAATGACGCTGATCTGTTTGGCGATCGTATCAATCAGATTTCTTTCCTCATTGAGAAAAGGCCCTTCATCCAGCTCAGGCATTTCCTCTGAGTAGTGGACCTCAATCTTTCCCCGATTGTATCCTTTTATTATGATATCTGAAGATTGGATATGCTTGCCCTTTCTGAAACCTTGGGATTCATAGTATTTATCATCTAATAAAATAGCGCCGGATGTGATCTCTGGGTACTGCCAGGCCGGGGGGAGAAGCTTGGTTATTCCTATGAGCAATTCATCCAGCGAGATTTTTGGCTCCTTGGAGAGTTGTGCCAGACTGTATAAACAGGTTAATTCTTTAACTCGTTCCTTGAGTGCGTGCTCACTCTGCAAAAGAGCATTTTCGGCTCTTTTTCGATCCGATATGTCTTGCGCAATGGTTGAAGCTCCGGTCAATCGTCCTGTTCCATCATTTATTGGAGAGAGCGAAAGCGCGACATCTATACTTTCCCCGTCCTTCTTTACAAAAAGAGTCTCTTTGTCATCAATACTTTTCCCGCTTTTGATTGCTTTTAAAAACTCATCAATTTCTCCGGCGTAGGCTGGGTGTATCAGTATCGTTATAGATTTACCCAAAACCGCATCTTCAGTATATCCAAACAGTCTTTCAGCTCCTTTGTTCCAACTGATTATCATTCCGTCAAGATTCTTACTGATAATTGCATTGTCCGAAAATTCAACAATGGATGCCAACTTGGATCTAGCCTCCTCAGTCTGTCTATGTTCGACTATCGATCCGAGCAAGACAACTAAAGCATTCAGAAGCTCTCTTTCCTCTTTCAGAAAAGGTCCTTCATCGATATCCATTTTCTTTTTCATGTAAAAAACTTCCAGGGAACCCTTCTTTTTTCCATCTACGATTATGGGGGCTTTTTGTCTCCAGCGTGTTTTTTTAAAATTATCAGTAAGAAATTCTTTTCCCTCAAAAACAAGACGGGCACAAGTGATTTCAGGATACTGCCAGCCAGGAGGGACAGCCATTATTGTTCTCCGGAATATGCTGTCTAAAGATGTATCTGGCCATGCGGCCAGTTCTGAGAGGCTGTAGAGACATCTCAGTTCTTTGACTCTCTCTCGAAGAGCCGCTTGCGAAAGCTGGCTGGAAATTGCAATTCCCAGAATCTTCACAAAATCTTCATAATGGGTGACATCTTTTTCTGAAAAGAAATTTTTCTTTTCACTCATCATCATCAGGAGCCCTATCCGGTCTTCTCCTGTATTAATTGGGACCAACATGTAAGATTCATATGAATTACCATTTTTCGTAGGCGGCAGGTGCCTCTTGTCTCCTTTTTTCGGAGGGAATGCCAAAAGATTTCCCTTTTCACCTGTCCAAAAACTCCCCTTTGCAGTGAAACAGCAAAGGCCGGGATGAAACCTTGAAGTAAATACATTTGCACATGCCGTTTCAATTGGTGTGTCTTTCGCCGAACATGGGATATACTGACTTCTTTCTCCCCGCATGCAAGATTTAACCCGAAACCGAAATTCAGGTTTTTTAATCCCTGAAATCTCACTTTGTAAATAGTTATTCCCTTCTAAAATTCTTAGTCCTACAAACGAACAGCTAGAAAAATTTGAGAGTAGAATCAACAAGTCGCGGAGAAAATCAATCCTCGCAATGTCCTTATTGGTTAAAATGAAAACCTGATCTGACAGATGTAAAAAATCATGGGAGATTCTTGACGCAAGAATCCTGTGTTCAGCTTTACTTTTCATTTTTTATCAGACCAGAATTTTCTTTTTTTGTATGCCTCATACTACCCCAATCTCTCAAAATTTCTTCTTGTTGACATCCTAGAATAAACATATCACACACAAAACAGAGAGGTCAATTTACAAGAAATAGAGACAAATTGGTGCTTCCCCAAGTAACAACACTTCCCTGAGGAAGCACCAGATATGTGGTGCGAGTTTAGAAAATTTCAGTGTTAGACCATAAGGTAAAATATCACCAAAAGAGAGAGACTAAAATTTAGAACTCCTTTCTGAAGTTATATGCCCAAAAAGAGCTTATAACCCGGAGGTCGTTGGTTCAAATCCAATCCCCGCTACCATCTTATTCCCCCTGATTCCCAAAGAAAAAGCTCAATTTTTCCATTTCTCTGATTTAGGCATCCGTAGGCAAAACTAGGCAATGTTAGTCACACAAAGTGACAACAAAGTGACACGGGGACAAGTCTATTATGAAATGAGGAAGCGCTGGACTCAAAATTAAGTTCTCTTCGTGGAGAGTGTGGGTTCGACTCTCTCCTTATAAACCTAATGAGACTTGCGATGTTGGTGGTCTTTCATGTTTTTGAGAACTCGGATCCGAGTAGCGAGGTTTTCGTGGTCTCCTGCTCAGTAACAACAGTTGCTTGAAGAAGCACCAGATTTTTGATCTCGTGAACCTGCCCTCTGATTAGGTCCATGAGGAAGGTCGAGAACTGAATTATGTAGTTGATATTTTGAGATAGATGCACCAAAATAAATGCACATTTCGATGAAATTTATTGCCGGAGGAGTTTAGAATGAGAAAATACGGATTCGATACCCTGGCCATACACGGAGGGCATACCGGTTTTGAACCCGATTCTATGGTCACTCCAATCTACCAGTCCGCGGCTTACCCTTATGTAGATGCTAAGGAAGCGGCTGCGATTTTCGCAGCTGAAAAGCCTGGCTTTACTTACGGACGTTGGAACAACCCGACAGTTCAGGTTTTTGAAAAACGAATGGCAGCTCTGGAACTTACGAAGGCAGCCATTGCCACCTCTTCAGGTATGGGGGCTATTTCCATGCTCTGCCACCATCTTTTGACAACTGGAGATGAGATTGTCTCTTCCAACCGAATTTACGGTGGTACATTCTGTTTATTTGATGCCGGTTTTAAACGAATGGGGCTAAAGACCAACTGGGTGACCCATCCCGAATCGATGGATGACTGGGCTTCTGCGATCACCCCACGGACAAAGTTCCTTTTTGTCGAAAGTCCCAGCAATCCTGGCCTCTTTATTGCTGACATCCCTTCCCTCGCAGAATTGGCAAAGGAAAAAAGCATTCCTCTTATCGTGGACAACACCATCTGCACACCCGCCCTCCAAAGACCCATTGAGCATGGGGCAGACTTTGTCGTCCATTCGACGACCAAGTACATCTGTGGAAATGCCACCAGTCTGGGTGGGATTATTTGTGGATCTGCAGAGCTCGTGGATGGCCTCCGTTTAACCTCGATGCGCTATCTGGGTCCCTCGATGTCGCCATTTAATGCATGGCTGAGTATCCTCGGATTGGAACATCTTTCTCTCCGTATGGAAAAACATTGCCGCAATGCTGTCGCGCTTGCCAAATTCCTAGAGAGTCATCCGAAGGTCAGTTCTGTCAATTATCCCGGACTCAATTCCAATCCCTATTATGAGCTGGCCCAAATCCAAATGAAAGGTTGTAGTTCGTTGATGTCCTTTGTGCTCAAAGGCTCATATGAAGACGCTGTCAAGGTGATTGATTCACTTGAATTATGGGTGCATGCTACCCATTTGGGCACCTGCAAGACAATCGTCACCCATCCCGCTTCCACAACTCATTCCGTCTTGGGGCCCGAGGAACTGGCGAAGGCCGATATTCCTCCCAGTCTCATCCGGGTCTCTGTTGGCATCGAAGACGAAGCAGACATAATTGCAGACATTGAACATGTCCTGCAGAAGATTTCCTGATTGTTTCGTTTCAGCTAAATTCGGGTGCTTCCTCTGGGAAGTGTTGTTACTTGATCAAAAATACCCAGCAAGCTATTATTTCCAAACAAACTAAGTACAATCGTATTGCTAGGAATATGTCCAATGAAGTATAAGCCCCCGTGAGAGATCGCTGCTGCCAGAACGAAAATTGTCAGGATCATGGAAAGTTTGGTAAAGGTAATATCATCCGCCATTCGAAGTATACAACGAGACAAGGGAGACGTCAGCGTTATCTCTGCAAGACTTGTAAAAAAACTTTCTGTTCAACAAAGGGAACGCCATACTACAGACTTCACAAATCTCGTTTGGATTTTGATGAGGTGGTTCAAATGACTGTTGAAGGAGTCGGGATTTCGTCAATTTCGCGGATCAAGTGCTTTTCCTGGAATAAGATCGCCAGCTGGCAATACCTTGCGTGTCAAGTAACTGGTGAGTTTAATGATCAAAATCTCAAAGGCCCTGAGTTAATTGAACTTCAAGCTGATGAAATCCGAACCTTTGCCGGAACAAAGAAGAAGCCTATGTGGATATTCGTCGCAATCGAAGTCTGGTCCCGGATGTGGATTTCCAAGGTTGTAGGGAACCGCAAATACCGAAATGTCAAAACACTTCTGAATCAGGTGATTCCTCCACAATCAACACCTCATTCATTGATCGACTTAATCTTACTATCTGACAGGGCTGTGCGTATTTAGGACGCCGAACGGCTTGTCATTCCAGGCGGAAAGATCTTCTTGCTGACAATCTTGCTCTCCAAATGTGTTATTATAATTTCGTCCGGCCGCATTCAGTCTTAAAATTCGGAGAGGAAATACGGACTCCTGCGATGCAGTCCGGATTAGTCAAAAAGCAACTCAGCTTTCGAGAAATTTTTACGGCACTAGCGCTTCTTTTTTGGTGGTTTTTCATGTTTTTGGAAATTCTGATTCGAGTAGAGAAGTTTTCATGGTCTCAGGCTCAGTAACAACAGTTGCCTGAAGAAGCACCGGAAATTGGGGGGATCCCATTTGCTTTTTTAGATCAGAGAAAGTAGAATCGGGCAGAACTAGCAGGAGAGGAAATGCGAATAAACCAAGAGAAGGAAAGAATGAAAACAAGGCAGAGAGTCCTTCTCAAAAGAACTCCGGCGACAGATGAGGAAAAGAAAAAGAGAAGAAAAGAATAAGATACAAATATTATGAAAAAGTTAATTGGTTTAGGTTTAATGATCATAGCGCTGACTTTTGGGTTAGCGATGAAGTGTCAGGCACAAAACACAGGGAAATGGGAGTTTCACGAATCAACAGATTATATGACAGATGTAAAGTCTGTTTATATTATGTTGGCTTCGGAAAATGGTCCCGATCAGTCTATGGCGATTAAAATCGAAGCTAAGAAACAGAAACTCCAAGTGATTTTAATCTGGAACAGGTATATCTCTCCTACCTCAAACTTTGGACCTGTCGTCACTTGTAGATTCGGAGACGGAAGACCAAAACTTGAATCTAAATGGTCTCTAAATTCAACACACGATGAGACATGGCGTAGGGGCAGTCAGAGACAGACTCTTGATTTTGTCGATAAGTTGATGAAAGTCGATCGGTTTATTGCACAAATAAGGCCCGACAAAAAGAATATGCTTACAGCTACGTACGATGTCACAGGACTAGCTGAAGCCTTCAAACCTCTACAAGAGATGCTCGACTCGGTAAGATAAAATGAAAAGATTTGTGATTGAAATCCAAATACTGTAAATCCCTAGTTCAGCCAGACAGTACGAATCAGAACACCAAAGAGCCAAAGAAAGGATCCAGAATACGAAGCCTACGGCCATCAGTTCCGGTTGATAACTTCGGATTTGGTCTTAGTCTGGGGTTTCCCCCTGATTTTCTAAACTCTCGAGAATTGACTGTTCTAAGCCCATGTGATAAGTTCACTTAACTACCATAAGGAGGCATCCATGGAGTTGAACGACCCGATGTATCTACCCCTGCCCAAAGTCGGAGCTAGGCTGATTTAGGGGTGAAACTCGCTGGTCTACTCACCTTTTGAAGCAGGATTGATATGTCATGAAAACAACCAAATTCGTAGTGTCGCTCCTTTTCTTCTTTTCTCTATTCAGTTTTTCATTTTCTCATCCTGTTGATGGAGAGAAGATTGTACTCAAGCAACCTGATGGGAAGAGTATTATTGCTTATATTTATGGTGACGAGTATTACCGCCGGATTGAAACTGAAGAAGGTTACACGATAGTCCTGAACGAAAAAACCGGATACTTTGAATTTGCAGAAAAAAAGGAAGGCTGGCTGATTCCCTCCGGATTGGTTGTAGGACGAATCCGCACTAAGAGGATGGTTAGATTTAAGATCCAGAAACATTTAAGTGAAAGGGAAGGGAGGATTGAAGAGCTGAGAAGGACTCATCCGGAAATTTTCCATGATATGGCCACTCGAACAGCAGCCATTGGATCTGAAGGGCAGATACAAGCCCTCACTGGCACCAAAAAGGTTTTTTTGGTATGTGTGGATTTCCAGTCTGAGTCATCCCCCCCCACACAATGGTCAAAAGGGACTTATTCTCCAAACAACTTCCACAATCGGATTTTCAGTACTGATCCTAACGATGTCAGCATGGTCAACTTCTTCAAGGCAGTCTCCTTCAATAATTTCTGGCCCATGGGATATACTTATCCTTCCTGGGTCACTCTTCCCCAAACTGCCACTTGGTATAAAGACAACGACATATGGTGGCAGATTATTGAGGATGCCATGGACCGGATCAAAGTCCAGGATCCAACATTTGATTTTACACAGTATGCCAATAACGGGACCATGGACATCATTGTCATCTGGGCCGGAAAAAAAGAAATCTGGGATGATTTTTTCTGGCCGCAAATGGGGAGAGTCGAGAGAGCAAAATACGGTGTCAATATCCAAAACTATAATGCTGTGAATGAAAGACAATCTGGGGGAGCAGCAAATACGGATATCAGCACATTCTGCCATGAGTATGCGCATATGACAGGAGCCCCGGATCTCTATGACTACAGCGATTTCCATAATAGACCCATCGGCGATTACTGTATAATGGGATCGACATCATATGCCAATAATTTCTCCGGATATATTAAATTCAAGGTCTATGGATGGGTGACGCCCGTGGAGATCGTACAAGGCGGTTCGTTTACGGTTGATGCCTTGGCTTTGATAGACGCCAGCAATTCCCGGTTGTACAAAATAAACATCGAACCACCAAAGGAATACCTGCTCATCGAAAATCGGAATAATGAAGCCCATCCTGTCTATGAATACAGCACTTCGCGTCACAGCGGGCTCTTGATCACCCACATAGACGAAAATTATTCTCCTGCAGCCGGTCAGCCAAATTACCCCTTTTATGGAGTAGAAGCCCTTGTTCCATGGCTGGATCCTACTATTACCAAGTTACGTACATATGAGACATACTATCATCGTATGACTTTCTCAGCGGACAACGGATACACAATTATTGGTCCAACCTACCCCGATAACACCCTCCCCGGGGCCTATCTGGTACTCACCGATGGCGATGATACTGAACATGTTATCTTCCGAAATACCAGGGGGCATAGAGTTCACACTGACATTAATATCGATAATATCAGTAGTACCGGAAATACAATGACATTTGATGTCACAAAAGGGAGCTATACTCTGACAATCAGCACCACAGCCGGGGGGACGACTGAGCCCGCGCCCGGAATCCATGTCTTTGATCCGGGACATCAGATCTATGTCTCAGCCATCGAAAATATATACCATGGGTTTACTGGATGGACCGGGGACTTCTATCCCTACGATCCCCTTCTATTGACTCTTTCTATTACTATGGACAAGGACCGGACCATGGCTGCCCATTTTTCCCGGATTTATAAACCGGCAAATTACACTGCCCAGAGGGTATTCAACCGTTCGCTTGCCCAGGGAGAATACATTAATGTCATTAGTTGGGCAGCCAATCCTCAGAACAGTCCTGTGAACATCGCCTACTACCGGATCTACAAAATAGACGGTGGAGCCAGGGAGCTCATGCAGAGAGTCGATTCCGATGTATTTAAGTACTGGCACCGGAATGTGAACAGCAGCGGAACCTACATTTACGAGATTGCGGCCGTCACCTCCTCCCATAATGAAGGAGAGCCTGCTCGAGTCACTGTTCATTAGTGATTAGGTGCTTCAAAGTTTTCTCTTTCTTTGGCAGACAAGACTACCCTTTCGTCCATGTAGAGCTAACGGCAGACGAAAATGAGATTTTTCTACCTGTGTTTCTTTAGCTTTAATCAGTGCAAACCGTACCAAAAAAGGAGTGATGATTTCGTTTAACAGCGTCTTAGCCACCACTGCACTAACAATCAGGCCGCCGAGTATGGGAGATACTGTATCCATCAAACCTTTTGCATCCAAGGCTAAACCGATGGCTACTCCAGCCGATGGTAGCAAAGCCAATCCTAGGTATTTCCTGACAGAGGGAGAGGCACCACCTAATCTTGCTCCAAATTTACTTCCTATCAACTTCCCAAAAAATCGTCCTCCCAAAACAATTAAAGCAATTCCCAGTGTCGAAAATCCTATGTCCAAACTCAGATGTGCGCCGGCAAGAAAAAAGAATATTCCAAAAATCGGTTCCTCGATACTTTCAATAACGTCATGTGCCTCGCTGGCACGTTCATGAGCCACAAAGTTTTCAATGATAAAGCCTAAAACCATTGCCGCCAAAAGCGGCGATACACCAAAACTTTTGGCCAGGCCGCTGGTCAAAAGAATTGCACCTAAAATAAATCCGAGCAAAATATCCTTAGGTCCACAGTATTTAATGATTCTGATGAGTAAAAATCCAACGAACAATCCAATCGCCGCCGAGATCCCTGTGGAAATGAAGGGACTGATAATGGCATCGGACCAACTCGATAATTCTCCTCCCATCAATGCCCGAATCCAAACAATGACATACCCGTAAATCACAATCGCGACAGCATCATCTAATGCCACCACTCCTAACAAAACCGTGGTAAATTTCCCTTTGGCCTTCAATTCGTGGACCAAACTCAAGATAGCTGCCGGAGCGGTTGCCACCGACACGGCAGCCAAAATTAAGGCTGCAGCTAGATACGTATTTTGAAATCCCGCCGAATCAGCCTGTGGAACCAGAATTGGCAGGAAGGCGAAAACGAGGATAAAGACCAAGACGAATGCACCCAAGGCTTGAAGAATAGTAATCCATGCAATACTTTTCTTTAAATTATTCAACATCTTAAGCTGCAACGCTCCGCCAATAGAAAAGGCGATAATAGACAGGGCTATATCGGTAACCAATCCCAATTGATCGTGAATCAATGCCTTAGAAAACAGCTTAAAACCGTGAGGTCCGAAGAGGAGGCCGGCCATCATATAGCCAATGATCCGTGGCGCACCCAGCCAAGTTGCCATCCTTCCTGCTGCCTGACTCAACAAAAACAGCAATCCGAAGTAAACTAAAATGTCTAGATGCAGAGGCCAATGAAATCCTACGAAATGTTCCATGTTTTCTGTCCCTCAATTGTAAGGATTGGGATTCACAACATATCCCTTCTCATTTTTTTTGATTGTTGTCCGCTGATATCCTAGAATGAGAGTATCATAGATAAAAAAACAAGGTCAATGGCCAAAAAAATGGGTGCTTGTTCAGGCAACTGTTGTTACGGAACCTGAAACAATGAGACGAATAGGCATTAACAAAATAATTCATTCTTCTCTTTGATTTTTCTAATTCAAGCATTAAACTGCAATGGAGAAGTGCAGTGAAAAAAAACGTAACAAAAAAAACATTCGCTCTTTCTTATGTTGTCTCGACTTTAATTTTTCTTTTCTTCCCTAGGTTCCTTCCGGCTAAAAACTTTTTGATCTCTGCACACGTTGTGAACATGCACACCATTCGAATCGATTTTAAAATTCCAGCAGACTTACCCGGCAATGAGCTTTTTCTCTATCGAAGCACAGTCAAATTGACCAGTCCAAATATCGATAAAGTTAGATATCCGGTTGCCGAATTCCGGATAGATACCAAAAATCCAACAACATTTTTTGATCATTTTACAGCCCATAATGTGCCCTATCACTATCTTGCCTTTATCCGGCAAAAAGATCGAGATGATATTCTTGCCACAAGCAACACGGTCGAAATCTTGACACCTGACGTCACCATCGAAGAACTGACCGAACCGGTCATCCTTATCAACAAAAGACACTATTATCTTGAAATCCAAAACAATGGAAGGACAGCTAAAAGGTATCCAATTTCCCTGGGACGAGACCCTTTCGAAAGAAAACTCCACCAGGACAACAAGACAACTCCGGAAGGTCTTTACAAGATAATAAATCTACAGGAGAAAGCCACATTCTATAAAGCTATTGACATCAACTATCCAAACGCTGCAGACAGACTCAAATATGATTTCATGAAGGCCGAGGGGTTGATCCCTGAAAATCGAGGTATCGGAGGCGAGATCCAGATCCACGGCCAGCACCGTGGTTGGGGAAGTATTCTAAGGAATTGGACATGGGGGTGTATTTCCCTCCGGAACACAGATGTGGACGAAATATTTAACCTTTCTACTCTCTCGGTCGGGATTCCAGTGGTCATTTTCGGTTATGATTTTTCTTTGGAGGAATTGATGTCTTTGGAGGAAGAAAGGCCTAAAGACATTATCTTGGCTGCTCAGAAAAAATTATCGAAGATAGGTGTATATAAAGGGAGTATCGATGGCATCATAGGGAGACAAACCCAATTTGCCATCGGACGTTTCCAGAAAGATCAAGGCCTTCCTATTAGTTGTGTCCTGGACACTCGAACGGTAGAGCTGCTTCTTAACATTCCCCGATAGCGGGGCTTGTTGAATTTTGTCTCGACTGCGTGCAGTCCGGGAGTTTGTGGATCTGAATCCCTTGCACCTATCGATCCCTTAGAAAGAAAGAGTGAAAATTTCTAGGTAAGGTGGAGATGATGAAAACAAAAATAATTTCTCTTCTGTTTTTGGTTTTGGTGTTTAGCTGCAACATTTTTGCAGAGAGTCAGGATCCTGTCGTAAAGGCTTTTGAGGAAAAAATCCTTAAAGCACGGCCCCTTCATTTAAGTAAAGTCCGATTGTTAGGAGGTCCACTCAAGCAAGCTCAGGATGTGACAGAAGAATATCTGCTTCAATTGGAACCGGACCGCATGCTGGCCGGTTACCGTAGCCGTGCGGGTCTGGAACCAAAGGGCGAGGGCTACGGAGGCCTACGGGATGCCTTTCGTTATACGGGCAATCCATTGGAATTGGAACTTGAAATCAAGTTTGTGGAATGGGCGGAACGTATTCTGGCCCCTCTCGATGCAGGACAGATACAGAGGATGCTGAACACCGAGTTTGGAGGCATGAACGAGATTATGGTCGATCTCTATGCCGATACAGGTAATAAACGATGGCTGGATCTTTCTTATAAATTCGAACACCGCTCCTTCATCGAGCCTCTCAAACGCCACCAGGACATCCTCGCGGGCAAACACGGTAATACGCAGGTTCCAAAGCTCATCGGTTCTGCCGACCGTTATGCCTATACGGGCAGCTCAGGAGACTTTCTGGCTGCAAGTTTTTTCTGGGATCAGGTTGTCCAACAACACAGCTATGCCACTGGAGGCCACGGGCACGATGAATATTTCGGTGAACCTGGCAAACTGAGTGAACGTGTGGACGGGCGGACTGCAGAGACATGCAACGTTTACAACATGGTCAAGCTGACCCGCCGGCTTTTTTCGATCCGACCCGACGCCCATTACGCCGATTTTCTTGAGAGGGCTCTATTTAATCATATTCTGGCCTCTATTGATCCGGAGGACGGCCGGACCTGCTATATGGTTCCTGTCGGTAGAGGAGTCCAGCATGAATATCAGGGGATGTTCCGCAGTTTCACCTGCTGTGTGGGATCGGGAATGGAGAGTCATGCTTTGTATGGAGACGGAATCTATTATCAAGGGAAAAATAGACTCTGGATTAATCTCTATGCACCTTGTCGACGGCAAGCATATCAGTCATCAGGAAGTGATCAGAAGTTATCCCCAACGCTTTTTTGATGTTGAATATGCCATCGAAGCAAGCCTAATAAAAGGCAAAGAGAAAGTCACCGTGCGCTTTGAAGCTGAAGAGGGAAGTTCTGTTACATCGATATTCGGTATCCGTATGATCCGGAAAGATAAAGATGAGTGAAAAATCAGGGCTCAACATGGAATGCCTCTAATAGACAAAATCTCTTAATTGGACTATACTCTGACGCTTGAAAAGAAATGAATTTTGTATTTAAATGTTGAATTAAAGCAAAAGTTTTATGTCTAAAGATCTAGTTCTTGGAATGGTTATTATAGGTGGTTCACTGGCCTACATACTCTTTATTGTTCTGTGGAGCCGGAAGACCATCGAAAGAATTAGAAAGAAAAAACAGCAATCCGCCCGCGAAATTATCCAGGATATCGATGGACGAAAATAAGACACAGATATCTGCCGAGCTTTCCCGCGAACTCAATCTCTTCCATATCACGATGATGGGTTTGGGAATGATGATCGGGGCCGGAGTTTTTATTGGAATTGGGAACGCCATTGCCGTGGTGGGGCCAGGAGGTCTTCTCCTGACTTTTTCCTTAAACGGAATGATAGCGATTTTTACGGCCCTGTCCTATGCGGAACTCAGCTCGGCCATCCCAAAAGCCGGTGGCGCGTACAATTTTGCCCGGCTTGCCTTCGGGCGGGCAACGAGTTTCACAGGAGGCTGGATGGAGTGGTTTGCTTCCAGTGTTGCAGGCAGCCTCTATGCCGTGGTTTTTGCCATCTACACAGTACGGTATTTTGAAGGATTAGATCTTCTCAATTGGATCCCGTTTACGACAAGGGTTGCCGAAAAAATTGTGGCATTGCTTGTGGCCCTCTTTTTTCTCTATATAAATTACAGGGGAGCCTCCGAAACCGGGAGGATTGGGGCGATATTTACACTGGGCCAAACGCTTTTCCTGCTTTTTATCGGTGCAGCGGGTCTGTTTGTTGTTATCAAAGATCCTTCTCGTCTCCAAAATCTTTCCCCATTCCTACCTCTTGGCTGGTCAAAAATTCTTATCACGATGGGTTTTACATACGTGGCTTTCGAAGGCTTTGAGGTGATTGCGCAAACTGGCGACGAAGCCATCGATCCCAAACGAAATCTTCCCAAAGCCATGCTCTATTCCGTAGGGATCGTCACGTTTACCTATGTGCTTGTCGGCTTTGCTGCGATTGTCGCGGTTAAAGCGGGTTCTCCGGGGGTTGAAGGAGCTGTTTGGGAATGGATCGGTTCTTTTAAAGAAAGAGGATTCGGTGAGGCTGTTTCCCAACTGGTTCCCTTCGGGAATTTCCTTTTGACTCTGGCAGTTATCTTCGCTTCAATCTCTGCATTGAATGCCACGATTTTCTCGGCCACACGCGCCTCGTATGCACTCGGCCGAGACCGCATGCTGCCTAAATTTTTTGCCAGCATTTCCCGGAAACACAGAACTCCATGGGTTGCCTTGCTGTTCACAGGTGTCCTTGTCATTGTTGTCGCCGTTCTTCTTCCGACAATGGATGTGGCCTCCAGTGCCAGCATCATGTTTCTCTTCCTCTTTTTTCTCGTCAATCTGAGTGTGATCAAAATTCGCCTGAATATGGGAGATGAATTGTCTTACGGCTTTCTTATGCCCATGTTTCCCTGGCCCCCTATTGCCGCCATCATTTGTCAAGCAGTCCTGGCTGTGTGGCTTGTCAACATGAGTCTCTTAGCGTGGATTATTGCTCCTTTGTGGATTATCACAGGAATCGCCATCTACTATTTTTACTCGAGAACACGCACTGTGGCCACGGCCGATGAAATCCAGATTTTGGAAGAAGAGCAGATCGTTCCTGAAAGAGAGCAGTACAGTATCACACTGGGTGTGGCCAATCCGGCAAATGCTCTCGAGATGACCAGGACCACGTACTTTATTAGTGAAGCCAAAAATGCGAAAGTCAGACTCCTTCATATGGTTCCTGTTCCGGAACAGACACCGTTAAGTGATGCTGAGAAATTTATGACAGAGGGGAAGGAGGGGATTGTTGAGGCCATGCTATGCTTGATTCTAAGATTCCCCATCACGACAACAATCCGCTACTGCAGGAATATTGCCAGAGGTATTTTGGGCGCAGTGAAAGAAAATAAAACAGATATGCTGATAATGGGCTGGCATGGAAAACCCAAAGGGCATCTCTTCAGATTGGGCAGCACAATCGATTTTATTTTGGAAAGAGCTTCCTGCAATGTCGCTATCCTCAAGGGACTAGGCAATCAAGAATTTAAGCGCATTCTTGTGCCCACAAGAGGAGGCCCGAACAGCGCACTCGCATTGGAAATTGCCGGGATTTTAGCCGAAAAAGACGATGCGGAAATCGTTTCATTTGCTGTCAGAGACAAAAAGAGCAAAATAGATTCGGATAAACTGTCTGAGACTATCACGGAAAACCCCCATGTCAATCCTGACCGTGTCAAAACAAAATTTGTGAAAGCTATAAATCCTATGGAAGCTATTCTTAAAGAAAGTGAAGAGTACGACTTAATCGTCATGGGTTTTTCCAGGGATCCTCTTATCCGTAACATCACGAAAGACACCCTTTGCCATTCCGTAGCGCAAAAGTGCAGCAAGCCCATGATTATCGTTAAAGCCTCAGGAGGTATTACCTCCAAGATTAAACGCTGGCTCTAATTCCTTATTCATAAAAACTGCCGACGCCTTCATTATCTTCAATGATTTCTACGTGAATAATTCAGGTTAGTAAATTGTATCATTCCAATTCAGCAATAAGAGGGGCGTGATCGGAAGGTGTGGGTTTGCGCCGTTTTCTTGGCCAGAGGTCGACTTCGATATATTTCAGCTTCTTGAGCAGTGTTCTTGTACCCAGGATATAATCGATGCGCAGACCCTGGTTCTTCCAAATGGCACCGCCGATATAATCCCACCAGGTGAATTGAATTTTGTCCGGATAGAGATACCTGAAGGCATCGATCAGGTTCCAATCCAGAAGTCTTTTGAAAGCGGTCCTTTCTTCAGTTAAAACACTAATGGTTCCTGCCATATCATCCTGAGAATAGACATCGATATCTTCATGGGCCACATTAAAATCTCCAAGGACGACGATGGGATCTTCAGGAGAATATCGTGCATTAAGATATTCTGTAAAATGTCTATACCACTCTTGTTTATAATTGAATTTGTCTTCCCCTTGCTGGCCTCCATGCGGTGCGTAGATGTTGATGAGATGTATTCCTTTGATTTTCGCAGAAATGATCCTCTTCTGTTCGTCCAAGTTATTTATGCCGAATCCTTTGCTGGAGTTTTCAGGTGCAATTTTTGTGCAGATAGCCACTCCATTGTACGCCTTCTGGCCGTAAACCATACATTGATAGCCAAGTCTTTCAAAATCTTCTTGGGGGAAACCTTCATCGACTGTTTTCAGCTCCTGAAAGCATAGAACATCGATGTCATTATTTCTGTGATCCAACCATGCCAGGATGAGATCCTTCCTGGCTCTGATAGAGTTGACGTTGAAACTGCAGATTTTCATGGTATTCTCCTCATGAGGACTGTTCTTATCTTATCAAACTGTCCTGCTTGAAGTGAATAAGAAAAGGAGAATCTTGACTTTCAATAAACTGTAACATATAAGGTGGATATGAAAAAAACACTGCTATTTTTACTGATTATTTCGATTTCAATAACGGCCATCGGGCAATGGGATGAGTCTACGGAAAAGAAAATTGACCAACTCTTTATTGATTGGAATAGGCCCAATCATCCCGGAGGAGCAGTAGGGATAGTTCAGGATGGCAAGCTGGTATTTTCGAAAGCCTACGGATCGGCCAGTCTTGAGTATTTAGTGCCTAACGCCACGGGTACGAGGTTTAATATTGCCTCAGTTTCAAAACAGTTTACTGCGA
>CAZEWV010000001.1:2200-3568 GCA_964516025.1 uncultured Eubacteriales bacterium | reverse complement strand
AACGCCACGGGTACGAGGTTTAATATTGCCTCAGTTTCAAAACAGTTTACTGCGATGGGAATTGTACGGCTTCATCTACAGGGGAAATTGTCAGTGGAGGACGATGTGAGGAAACATCTCCCTGAACTGCCTGATTTTGGACAGACTGTAACCATCCGTCATATGCTTCACCATACGAGTGGAATGCGCAGCCTCCATTCTATGCTTGCACTTGCCGGGTGGCGCGGAGACGATGCAAGAACAAATGAGGACCTCTTGAGATTCATGCTCGATCAAAGAGATTTGAACTTTGTTCCGGGTGATGAGTATATGTACTGCAATACCGGATATATTTTGATGGCGATGTTGATTGAGAGGATAAGCGGAGAAAAGTTCCCTACATGGATGAAGAAAAATATATTTGAACCATTGGGCCTTTATGACACCTATGTTGAGGACAGATATAACAGGATTGTCCCTAATAATGCCACATCCTATAATGGCTCAAAAGAGAGAGGATTTGTGCGAGAGGTTGAATACTGGGGATACACGGGATCGGGAAATGTTCATTCCACAACTCTTGACATGCTCAAGTGGTACAGGAATTACTATAAGCCTCAGGAGGATTGGAGAGACGCATTTTCGATGATGCTGACGGTTGACGATCTCAATAATGGTCAACTCAATGATTATGCCTTTGGAGTGCGGATTGAGTCCTATCGGGGGGAAAAAAGGATTTCTCACAGCGGATCAATCGGCGGCTTTCGTGCATATGCCTGTACTTACCCGGACAGAAAACTTGAAATTGTGGCCCTAACGAACTTTTCTTCATCTTCGGCTGGAGGAAAGGTGAATTCGATAACAAATATTTTGCTCAATAAACCTGTTGAAACAGTTATAAGATTTGAAATGCAGGCGGTGAATATTGATCCTTCAGTATTTGATAAATATGCCGGCACCTATACGGTGAATGAAGATCCCGACAGGCAAATTGAATTTTTTAGAAAAGACGATGTTTACTTTTCTCAGTCAACCGGCCAGGGGAACGTACGGTTGTCGGCTGCAAATCATTCCACGTTTTTTAATAACAGACAGCAGATTAAAATTGTCTTTAATGATACAGATAAAATTACGTATACAATGAACCAGAGGGGGCGTGAGTATAGCGGATCGAAAACAATCAAGTACGTGCCATCAGCAGAAGAGCTGAATAAAATTGCCGGACAATACTGGACTTCTGAATTGCACACCGTGTACACGTTCAGTGTAAAAGACGATCATCTAATCGGCTACCATTCAAGGCATGGCGAATTTAGAATAGAAAACTTCCGGAAAGATGAATATCTGTGCCGCACGTCATTCATAAGAAAAATTACTGTCGGCAGAGAC
>CAZEWV010000001.1:0-2100 GCA_964516025.1 uncultured Eubacteriales bacterium | reverse complement strand
GTCGCCATACTGGTAGCTTGGTTCGGCTCCGTGTCCTTCCCAGTGTTCATTATAGCTGACCAGCATAGCTCTGTTTACACAGTTCAACTGTTCCGCAAGAAGACGGGTCACTTTTGTAAACTTCTCCGATTGAATAGGATCATGATTTAGAGTCCTGTTTTTTCCGTCATTTTGATCCACATAACCTCGGTGGTCCTGATAGGCATACTGAATGGGGAGAATCAATTCCAGATAAGGGGAGTGTTTTTCAATAATGTCTGCCCAGTTAAGAATGATATTTGTGTATTTTTTGATAAATTCATCGGAAATTTTTCCGTATTCTTTTGCCACTCTTATTGGACCGATACCGTATTGGCTGATCGCATCAAACCAACTGAGGGCATGGATCCTCTCAGTTTCATGTTCTTGCGGAGGGGAAAGTATATCAACACTCCCTATTAAAGAGATCCTGTCTTTGATTTCCCAGCTGACATCATCGAAGTTTTTCATTCCTTTCCACCAGATATATATAACCGGTTTACCGTGTATTCTGTAATAATTGGGATACCAGAAATAGTTCTTCTCCAGGTATTCAATGTCGTCAAGAAATCCCTTTACATTTTTAGGGTCATGAAAATCAAACTCTCCATATCCTGTGCCAGGGAGTCTGCTGATTATTTCATAGAGAAAACAAAATGGTCTGTTCTCAAAGTTGCTTGCCTTCAAGTATCCCTGTTTGAATAAATCGTAGGATATATCTCCCGGCCCCCACCATGATACTAAGTCAACATCAACACCATACGACTCTTTTTCAGTATTCTGGGCGGTTTCAATGTCAGGATTTCCGGAGCTGTAATACCCCCTTAACGGTGTCGTGAACGCATTTTCTGGTCCGGTAAACCATCGTTCTTCAGTGTACCATGTGTAATGAGGGGAAAGGATTTCAATGTTTTTGCTAGGTGTAATAATCCGAGCAGGGAGTGAATCGGGATCCGAAAAATCTGTTCCTGAATCAAATTTTTGTGCGAGCATTCTTGAAGGAGAGGCCAACGCGGCACCCCCGGCAAGCAAAAGAAATTCTCGTCTATTCATTTAAAATCATCTGCTTAATTGATACGTCCATTTCGCCTTTTTTTTATGCCTTTTAAAGGACACCGAAACATCTTTCTGTTTAGTCGGTTTACAAACGTATTTTTCTTAAATAATAATTTTAAAAAGAATCAAAATGCGACAATATCATACAAAAAAGCTTTTATCAACAAAAAAAATGACAAAAAATGACCTAAAAATAGACACAATATTCAGTTCATAGTTATCTTTATCCCTTCAGAACAGAAATTTAATCTGAGAGGTGTGAGTCGGGAGGGGTGAGGACATTTATGTACACGGGGGGGGGGTTGGAGAAGAAAATATCACCTGTTCAATCATCTGTGAGGATGATAGACTGTACAAACCCGTACTAGAATAATGGCCATAGTGGATACATCTCTGTTTGAGAGATCCTTTTATGAGGAGACGTGTAATTTGAACATTGGGAAAACGATACAGAACCAGAAAAATCCACAGAAAGGATTTTCGCTGATTGAAGTGTTGATTGCTATTTTTATCCTGGGGATTGTATCTATGACTCTTATCAGTGTGTTTGTTTACGGATTTAACGTTGTCTATAGAACACGGCAGGTCACTCTGGCCACTCAAATTGCCCAAGAAGAAGTTGAACTGGTCCGGAATTTGAATTATGATGATATCCTTTTGTTGGGATCTACCTATAACCATGAAAGCCTGTCAGAACTAGTCAATGGAGCTGGAGCGCTGTCCATCGAAAACGGACCGGGCGATGATATTAAAAAGTTGACTGTTTCTGTAACATGGTTCTATCGGGGAACCAATATGAGAAAAGATGTCGTGACCTTTATCACCAGAGAGGGAGTGAATAAGAAGTGATCAATATAGCCCATACCATGAGGCTCCCTCAAGAAACTGTTAAAAAGAGAAGACATTCGAGGGGTCTCTCTCTGATTGAGGTTTTAATCGGGATGGTGCTCATGTCCATTGTGGTTCTGGCTCTCTTTTCCCTTTACAGTACCGGGCAGAAATATTTTGCCAATCAGGATGCCCATG